>JANMYI010000177.1:0-5961 GCA_031381955.1 Burkholderiales bacterium | reverse complement strand
TGTGCTCCTTCATCATCATCGCCGTCTCGGAAACCAGGTAGCGGTTGGAGTTCAAAGACGAATCGGTCAGGCTGTGATCCACCACCATGAAGCCGTGCGACAGCGCCGACTGGTCGGCCCAGTTCTGGCTGCTGCGTGCTTGCAGCCGTGGCTGGCCGGTGGAAGCGCCAAAGCTGTACACCACCTTGCCGTTCCATTGCGGCTGCGGCGTGAGTGCCGTCCACGGCGTGGTGTTGGCCGGGTCGTACAGCACGGCAATGTCGTAGATGCCGCGGTTCAGCGTGCCACGTTCCACGCGCACGATGTAGGGCACGCTGCGGCCATCGGTGGTGATGGTGCTGGCCAGGTCGGCCGGCGTGCTGCCCACGGTGTAGGGCTTGAAGCAGTTGTTGGCAGCGGGCACGGCGGGTGGGTTCGGGTCGGGCAGGGCGGTGGAGCACGCCGCCGCGGTGGTGCGATAGAACAGCTTGTATTCGGTGGCGATGTTGCACTGCGCATCCACGGCCGTGGTGCCCAGGCCGCTGGCGTTCGACGCCGGCGTGTTGCCGGCTTCAGCCACCGGCACCGGTGTGGCGCAAATCCATGGCGTGGTTTGCGCGCTCAGCAGCACCTGGCCGCCGCGTGGGTGGTTGGTGATGGTCAGGCTGGCCCAGGGCCGGCCCTTGCCCAGGCCATTGGCATCGGCCACAAAAACATTCTTGCCAACCACCAGGCCGGTGAGCACGCCGCGATAAGTGCGCGCCTCCTCGTCGGCCACGAAGGCATCGCCCACATCAACCCCGTTCAGCGTCAGCACCACCTTCTTCATCGGCACCGTCTTGGGCACTTGCACTTCAACCAGTGCATCGCCACCGCTGATCAGGTCAGCGCGGTTTGACAGCGTCTTGATGTCGAAATTGAGAGGCGGCAAGTTCGCTGAAAAACCTTGAGCTGGCGATTCCCATTGAGCCGCTGCGCCGCCAGCGGCCATGGCCGACTCAGTGGGCAGCCAAAGAACCGCGGCGCACTCGCCGCAGCCGGCGACGAACACTGCCAACGCGGTGGCGGCGCAATCCCTGCGCATGGGGAGATACCCTTCTATGCCGCAGCCGTTACGCGCCAGATCGCATCGCCGACATCGTCGGCCACCAGCAAGCAGCCGCCGGGGCCGATGGCCACACCCACCGGCCGGCCATAAGACTCGCGCTCATCAGGCGCCAAAAAGCCACTGAGGATGTCGCGCGGCGGCCCGGCCGGCGCGCCGTTGGCGAACGGCACGAAGATCACCTTGTAGCCGCTGAGCGTGCTGCGGTTCCATGAGCCATGCTGGCCGATGACCATGCCGTCTTCGGCAAACCCGGGCAGCGTGCCGGCCGGCAACCAGCACAGGCCCAATGACGCGGTGTGCCCACCCAGCGCGTAGTCGGGCGTCAGGGCCTTGGCCACCGCGGCCGGGTCTTGCGGCACGCGGTCATCGACCGTCTGGCCCCAGTAGCAATACGGCCAGCCGTAAAAGCCGCCGTCGCGCACCGACGTCAAATAATCCGGCGGCGTTTCATCGCCCAGGCCGTCGCGTTCGTTCACCACCGTCCACAGCGCGCCGGTGCGGGGCTCCCAGGCCAGGCCCACCGGGTTGCGCAGGCCCGAGGCGAAGATGCGGCTGACGCCATTCGTTAGGTCTAGTTCATAGACGCAGGCGCGTCCGGCTTCAACCTCAAGCCCGTTGTCGCCGATGTTGCTCAGCGAGCCCACGCCAACGTAGAGCTTGCGGCCATCGGCGCTGGGCAAGAGGCTGCGCGTCCAGTGCCCGCCGGGTTTGAAGGTGCTCAGCCTTCGCCCCGGTGCGTTGATGCGGGTGGCACCCGGCGTGTAGGGGAACGCGACCACGCCGTCGGTGTTGCCGACGTAGAAGGTCTCACCCAGCAGTGCCATGCCGAAGGGCTGGGTCAAGCCTTCGAGAAAAGTCTCCCGCACCTCGGCCACACCATCGCCATCGGCGTCGCGCAGCAGCGTGATGCGGTTCGGGCTCACGCCCATGGCGCCGGCCCGCTTCAAGGTGCTGACCATGGCCTGGTCGAAGACTGACTTGGGCGTGCCGGCAACGAGCAGCGCCTCGGCCACGGTGACGTCACCATTGGGCAGCAGTTGCAGCCAGCGCGGGTGCTTCAAGCCGGTGGCAAAGGCATTCACCCGCAACCCCGGCGCGGCCACGGGCGTTTGCCCCGGCGCCCAACCTTTGGCCGTGGGCATCTTCAGCGTGGGAATGCGGCCCTGCGGCCGGCCCACGGGAATGGCGGGCTCTGCGCCCAGTGCTTGCGGCGGCACGCCGCCTTGCAGGCGGCGCCATTGGATGGCGGCACTGCCGACGAGGGCGACGGCTTGGGCGAACAGGCTGGGTTGACTCATGGTGTCTTTCTTGTCGGTTTGGGTGTGCTAACGATTCAGTTCAGGCGTTAGTTTGGAAGGTAGTGTCGGCGTGTGCAACCGCCTCCAGCGTGGTGGCACGCCGCAGTTCACGCCGCTGGGCAACGTCGAACCAGCGGCCGCGGTGCATCGTGGCGGTGTTGTCCCACATCACCAGGTCATTCTGCTGCCAGTGGTGGCGGTAGACAAATTGGCGCTGCGCCGCATGTTCGATCAAGTCCATCAGCAGCATGCGGCCCTCGGCCAGCGTCATGCCCACCACCTCGCAGGCGTGTGCGCCCACGTAGAGTACTTTTCTGCCGCTGCGCGCATCGGTTTGCACCAGCGGCCAGGTCACGCTGGGGAAGGCCTCGCGTTGCGCCTGGGTGTAGCCGCTGTCACCCAGCACGAAGCGTGAATGCAGCGCCGAATGCACCGCCTGCAAGGCTTGAACCTGCGCTTTGCGCCAGGCCGGCAGGGCGTCATGGGCCAGGCGCAAATCTGCGAACTCGGTTTCGCCGCCATAGGCCGGCACCACGGCGGCGGCCAGCATCGAGTACTTGGCGCGCGGGCGCTGAAAGCTGGAGTCGCAGTGCCAAAGCTGGTTGGCCACGTTGTTCACGAACTTGGCGTGCGCGCGTTCAACCAGTGCGCCTTCGGCATCCACGTTTGAGATGTCGGCCAGCTCGTTGTAGGCGAAGCGGTGGGCCCCGGGCCGAATGCGGCGCAGCCCGATGTCCAAGTCACCAAAACACTTGGCAAAGGCGACTTGCTGGTGCTCATCAACTGGCTGGCCGCGAAACACCAGCACGCCGTAGCGGTCCATCGCGGCTTCAATCGCGCGCACCTGCTCGGAAGTTAACGTTTCATTCAGGCGGATGCCGGTGGCTTCGGCGCCCAGTGGGCCAATCGGCTGCAAGTGCATGTGCTTGCAGCTCAGTTGATGCTGACCTTGGCGTTCTTCACGATGTCAGCAAACAGCTTCAGGCTCTTGCGCATGTGGGCGTCGAACTGCTCGGGGGAAGAGCCGGTGACGGTCAGGCCCATGTCCTTCAGCCGTGGCGCCAAGGCCTCGGAGCGGATGGCCCGGTTCACATCGGTGTTGATCTTGGCGATGATCACGGGCGGCGTGCCCCGGGGCAGGCCAATACCCAGGTTGCTGGCGAAATCGAAGTCGGCAAACATTTCGCCCGCGGCCGGGATGGTGGGCGCGCTGGCGTCGCGGTTCAGCCCCATCACCGCGATCGGCTTGAGGCGGTTTGATTTCACATGCGGCATCGAGCTGAACAGCGGGTCGAGCAGCAACTGCACGCGGCCATCGAAGACATCGCCGTAAGCGCCGCCCGCGCCCTTGTAGGGAATGTGCAGCATCTCGATGCCGGTGAGCAGGTTCAGTTGTTCGCCGGCCAGGTGCATGGAGCTGCCCGCGCCCGCCGTGGCATAGCTGAGCTTGCCCTTGTTGGCCTGGCCATAAGCGACCAGCTCGGCCAGGTTGTTCACCGGTAGCGAGGGTGACGCACTCAGCAAGATGTTTCCAACCACGAGCATGGTGCCCGACAGGTCTTTCAGCGTGTCAAACGGCATGTCTTTGCGCAGCGCCGGCTGGATGGCCAACACGCCGATGGCCAGGATGCCCAGGGTGTAGCCGTCGGCCGGCGCCTTGGCCACGTAGTCTGTGCCGCTGATGGTGCCGGCGCCGGGTTTGAACTCCACCACCACCGGCTGCTTCCAGGTCTTGCTGAGTTCGATTTCCAGCAGTCGCGCCAGGATGTCGAGCGCGCCGCCTGGCACGTTCGGCACGATGATGCGCACCGGTTTGCTGGGCCAATTGGCGGCGGGCGAAGCGGTTTGTGCCCAGGCGGCCAAAGGGCCGTTGGCCAGGGCGGCGAGGCTGCCGGTTTGCAGCAGCAGGTGGCGTCTTGATGGGTTCATTGCAGTCTCTTTTGCAGGGATGAGGTTCCGGACTTCAGCCGCGACCTGGGTCTTTGTAGATTTCGACCACGCCGCGATCAGCGTCAACGCAAACCCAGTCACCCGTTTCGATCAAGCCCAACGGGTCCTGGTCGAAATCGGTCATGGCCGGTGCCCGTGTCACCACCGCGCCGAGGGCGATCTTGGTCGTCATTTCGTTGAACAACATGGCCGCCGGCGCCACGCCCAGCACCCGCGTCAAGTGAAAGGCATTCGACCAGCCCGACGAGCCTTTGGCGCCCGGGAAAACCAGCACCTTGCCGGCAAAGCTGACACCGCGCAATTCGTGCCGCGTTTCGACGATGGTGCCGGTGCGCGAATCGATGCCGCCCCAGCCCGAGATGCGGTCGTGCGTGACCAGGGCCTGCCCTTCGGCGCGCCCAGGCACGACACAGCGGCCGTGCAACACCAGGGCCGGGCCCAGGTTGGTAGGGCGCTGCATTGGCGTCGCGACCTGTGCCGCAACGACGGGCTCGATCGCGCTCATGAAAACTTCCCCATCCAGCGGCCACTGCACGCTGCGTCAATGCATTCATCCACCCCGCCGTACCAGGCCTGCACGCCCAATATGGCGGGCAGGTAGTGCGCCTGCTTGGCTGAATCAAAAGCCGCCACGCGCGTGCCTTTGGGCACGGCGCGGCTCATGGCCGAACAGCTATCGGTCATCAGGCGTGCGCCGGCTTGTTCGAGGCTGCGGGTGGTGCCGTTTTGGTCGGCCACGGCCTTGATGGCGCGCGGCGTGAAGATCCACAGCTCGCAGTTCGCGTGCACCTTGCGGCCTTCAAGCAGGCGGGCGGCTTCCCAAAGTTGTTCCAACGTGTAGTGCGGGCAACCCAGCATCACGTAGTCGACTTGGGTGTCTTTGCCGGTGGCGTTGATTTTTTCCCAGGTGGCGCGCGCCTGCGCCACGCCATAACGCAGTGCACCTTGCTGCCGGTTGCCGGCGAAGGCCGCTTCAACAGTAGGCGCTTCAGGCGTGATGCCCACCAGGTGGTACATCTCCACCCCGCCCGAGCTGGAGGCCGCTGCACCAAAGTGTTTAAGCCGCGCCAGGTTGGGAATGGCGCCCACGCCCTGCACCACGGGCACGCGCTCTTGCACCTGGTCGCCGATCCAGTAGCCCATCAGGCCCCAATCAGAGGTGGTCTCGACCGGGGTTTCCAGCTGCACCAGGTGGGTGCCGCGCCGGTTGGCGTCGAGGTGGTAGCCCCAGTACGGAATGCGGCCGGTGAGCATGGCCGCGCCGACGCTTTCGCGGCCTTCGGTGTTGGTGCGCGCGCCGAGCACGGCATTGCAGTAGATGACGGCGGATGACTCCATCCACGCGCAATGTTCGCCGCGCGTGGGCAGGTTGCCCACCTGGTAGGGCGTGCAGGTGTTGGTGGCCTGCACGCCCAGGCCGGTGATGAAGGCTTCGCCCTGGCGGTAGAACTGCACGGTGGCTTCATCCACCCCCATGCGCTCGGGTTCGTCGGGCACGAAGCCGAGCTGCGTGTGCGTGGTGAAGGCGCGTATTTTGGGAATGGGCACGACATCTTCGCTATCGAGGCTGAACTCGGAGAACACCGCGTCCATGCCGCCCTTGCGGCGCGCGAATTCGCGCATGAA
>JANMYI010000134.1:0-3682 GCA_031381955.1 Burkholderiales bacterium | reverse complement strand
GTACGTGTTCCTTATCAACGCGGTGCTCGCGGTGGTGGCAGCGCTGCTGGTCACGCCGACCTATCTCGCCAAATTCGACATGGGCGATTCGATCGGGCAGAAGGCGTTCTTCGCGGCCATCATCGGCGGCTTCAACAATTCGCGCGGCGCGCTGCTCGGCGGGCTGATCGTCGGGGTCTGCGAGAACCTCGCCGCGGCCTATATCTCGCCGACCTACAAGGACGCGGTCGCACTCGTCATCTTCATGCTCGTCATCCTGTTCAAGCCGCAGGGGCTGCTCGGCCGCAAGGTCGAGCGCAAGGTCTAGGCCTGCCATGAAGAAGCACCACGTCCTCGGCCTGGTCGGCGCGCTCGCGCTCCTGCTCGCGGCACCGCCCTTCCTCAAGAACTACGGCCTGTACCTGCTGAGCTACTGGCTGGTGTTCGTGATCGCCGTCATGGGCCTCAACCTGACCATCGGCTATGCCGGGCAGAAGTCACTCGGCCACGCCGCGTTCTTCGGCATTGGCGCCTACACCGTGGCCATCATGATGAAGGCGGGCATCAGCTTCTGGCTCGGCCTGCCGCTGGCCATGGTGGGTTGCTTCGCCATCGGCTTGGGCCTGGGCTTTCCGGCGTTGCGGGTGCAGACCATCTACCTGGCCTTTGCCACGTTGGGCTTCAACACCGCGGTGTGGCTGGTGATGCGCAACGAAGAGTGGCTCACCGGGGGCACCTTCGGCATCAACAACATCCAGCGCCCGGGTTTCCTGGGTCTGGAGCTGACCAGCAACCTGGCGTACTACTACTTCGTGCTGGGCGTGGCGCTGGTGATGGGCGCGGTGTTGTGGAAGCTGCTGCATTCGCCCTGGGGCAAGGCCTTCATGGCGCTGCGCGACAACCCGATCCGCGCTGAAAGCCTGGGCATTCACATCCAGGCCTACACGCTGCTGAGCTTTGCCATCGGTGCGGTGTACGCGGGCGTGGCCGGTGCGCTGTTCGCGCCGCTGGTCGAATTCATCGAGCCCGCGCCGTTCACCGTGGGGGCCTCGATCATGATGTATCTGATGGTGGTGGTGGGCGGCCCCGGCTACTTCTTCGGCCCGCTGCTGGGTTCGGCCGTGGGCGTGTTGTTGCCCGAGTGGTTGCGCTTTGCCCAGGGCTGGTATTTGTTCGTCTTCGGCACCGCGGTGGTGTTGCTGATGCTGTGGTTGCCTGAAGGTTTGCTCAGCATTCCAGACCGCTTGAAGGCGCGTCGCCTGGCGCGTGAGGCCAATGCAGCGCGCCAGGCTGCAGCGGCGGCGCTGGGCAAGGGCGGCGCGACATGACTGGGCCCGTGCTCAAGGTCACCGGCCTGAAGAAAGCCTACGGCGCGATCCAGGCCGTGGGCGGCGTGTCGTTCGAGGTCATGCCGGGTGAGATCTTCGGCGTGATCGGGCCTAACGGTTCAGGTAAGACGACCATGTTCAACAGCGTGCTCGGCCAGATCACGCCCGACGCCGGCAAGATTGAACTCAACGGCGAGGACATCACCCAACTCAACCCGGTGCAGCTCAACCAGCGCGGCGTGGGCCGCACGTTTCAAACGCTGCAAGTCTTCGGCAAGATGAGCGTGCGCAACAACCTGCTGGTGGCCGCGCAAGAACACCAGGGCAGCATGTTCAGCCGCATGTTCGCGCCCAGCGACTCGGGCCTGGGGGCGCGGGCCGATGCGCTGATCGACCAGTTCCGCATCCGCCACGTGGCCGACAAAAAGGCCGGCGAGCTGAGTTACGGCCAGCAAAAACTGGTCGACATCGCCATGGCCTTCATGAGCGAGCCCAGCCTGGTGCTGCTCGACGAGCCCTGCGCCGGCGTCAACCCCAGCCTGGTGGGCGGCATCCGCACGCTGCTGAAGGAGTTGAATCGCACCCGCCAGGGCAGCTTCATCGTCATCGAACACAACATGGATTTCGTGATGGGCCTGTGCCACCGCATCATGGTCATGGTGGAAGGGCAGGTCATGGCCATCGGCACACCGGCCGAGATCCGCGGCAACCGGCAGGTGCTTGATGCCTACCTGGGGAATTGATGAAACACCCCCTACGCGCTTCGCGCGCCTTCATTCGCTTGGATCGACCAGTTTCATACGACGCCAGTGCTGCTTCGTCGTCAATGAAAGCTGACATGTCCGCCATCGCGATTGAGTTTGACGATGTGGTTGCCGGCTACGGCGACCTCATGATCCTGAATTACCTGAGCCTGAAGGCGCAGGCCGGCAAGATCACGCTCCTGCTCGGCCCCAACGGCGCGGGCAAGAGCACGGTGCTCAAGACCCTGTTCGGCTTGCTCAAGGTGCGCCAGGGCCGCATCCGGCTGCATGGGCAAGACATCACCGGCGTGAGCTCGAAGGACTTGCTGGTCAAGCATGGCATCGCCTTCGTGCCGCAGGGGCGCAACCTGTTCGGCCAGCTCAGCGTGTATGAGAACCTCGAGCTGGGCGGCATCACCCTGGGCACCAAGCTCACGCGCGAACGCATCCCTGAAGTGCTGAAGCTGTTCCCGCGCGTGGCGCAGCGCCTGCACAGCGCGGCGTCGTCGCTGTCGGGTGGCGAGCAAAAGCAGGTGGAAGTGGGCCGTGCCTTGCTGCTGCGGCCCAAGGTGTTGTTGATCGATGAACCCAGCATCGGCCTGAGCCCGCTGGTGGTGGCCGATGTCTTCAAGCTGCTGCGCAACCTGGCCAGCCAGGGCACCACTATTCTGATGGTCGAGCAAAACGTGAAGAGCGCGCTGAAGATGGCGGATGAAGCCATCGCGTTGGAATCGGGCCAACTGGTGCTGCACAAGCCGGCGGATGAGTTGTTGAACGACCCCGACATTGAGCGCTTGTTTCTGGGCGGTGCGGCTGCCGCGGCGCCTGCTGCGCCAGCGCCATGACGGCCATGACCAGCCGCATGCCGATCATCGTGATCGGTGCTGGCGCCGTCGGCCGCATGCACATCGAGCGTGCGCTGCGCCACCCTGACGTGATGGTCGTCGGCGTGGCCGACCCGGGGCCGGGCGCGCGCGAGGTCGTACAAGGCCTGAACCTGCCCTGGGCGGCTGATGCGGCTGATCTCATCGGCGCGCTGAAGCCCGCTGCGGCCATCGTGGCCACGCCCAATTCAAGCCATGCAGACATCGGCATCGCCTGCCTGCAAGCCGGCCTGACCACGCTGGTTGAAAAGCCGATCGCCGACACGCTCGATCAGGCCCTGCGTCTGGTGCGCGCGGCGCGCGACACCGGCGCCGCACTGCTGGTGGGCCACCACCGGCGCCACAACCCGATTGCGCAGGCCGCGCGCCGGCTGGTGCATGAAGGCGTGCTCGGCCGCCCGGTGCTGGCCACTGTGCAGGCCACGTGGCTCAAGCCCGACAGTTACTTCGACCCGGCTTGGCGCCGCGCCAAGGGCGCCGGGCCGGTGCTGATCAACCTGATCCACGACATCGACCTGTTGCGCTTTTTGCTGGGCGACCTGGCCAGCGTGCAGGCCACCACCTCGCAGGCCGTGCGCGGCCTCGCGGTTGAAGACACGGCGGCCGTGTTGCTGCGCTTAACGAAAGGCGCCCAGGCCACCCAGGCCGTGAGCGACGCAGCCGTGGCGCCGTGGTACTGGGACCACGCCCCCGGCGAGGCCGCCCACAACCCGCGCCAAGACATCGATTCGCACCACCACAGCGGCAC
>JANMYI010000105.1:0-3498 GCA_031381955.1 Burkholderiales bacterium | reverse complement strand
ACCCAGACAAAGCGCAGCGCGCCGCAGGCCTTCAATTCGCCATGCCCAAACATCCGCCACCATCGACCACGATTTGTGTACCGGGGATGTAGGCTGAAGCGGGCGAGGCCAGGAACAGCGCCGCGCCTTGCACGTCTTGCGGCGTGGCCAGACGGTGCAGGGGAATGACTTGTTCGAACGGTGCGCGCGCAGCCGGCTCTTGCAGGCGGCCGCCGCCAATTTGCGTGATGGTGGGGTCTGGCGCGATGCCGTTGACGAGAATGCCGTGGGCCGCCAACTCCAGCGCCGCCTGGCGCACGAGCTGCCCCAGCGCTGCCTTGGAAGCCACGTACAAGGTGCTAACCAGTGTTTCGGTGCGCATCAGTGAAACCGTGGTGGTGACGATGATGCGGCCACTGCGCTGGCGCTTCATGGGCGGCACCCCCGCTTGCAGCGTGGCCAGGGCGCCGCGCAGGTTCACGGCCAGCACGCGGTCAAACGTGTCCAGCGACAGGTGTTCAATCGAAGCGGCCTCGTTGCGCGGGCCGTCGCCCTTCAAGAAACCGGGGCCGGCGCTGATACCGGCATTGGCGAACAACACATCCAGCCGCTGCTCGCGTTCCAGCACCTGCGCCACGGCGGCCTGCAATGTGGCCGGCTGGGTGACATCGGCCACCACACCGGCCACGCGGCAAACCGGCTTGCAGCAGCCGCGCCACCGAGGCTTCAAGCAGCGCAGCGTTCACGTCGACCAGCACCAAATGGGCACCGTTGGTGCCCATCACTTCAGCGTAGGCATAACCAATGCCGCTGGCCGCGCCGGTGACCAGCACCGAACAGCCGCGTACCTCGAACAAGGTGGTCGTTTTCACACGCAATCTCCGGCTAACGTTTCAGTAGCGCCAACGCAATGCCGGGGGATTGCGATCAACAGCCCCCGCGAATGATGCCGGCCCAGAAGACGGGCATGATGCCGCGGTAGATGACGCGCAGCGCCATGCCGCTCGCCATGCCGCCCAAGCCGAAATTCTCGTGCACTTGGGCGGTGCGATCATGCCGATATCGTTGACCATGACCACACCGAAGGCCCCCATGACCGCGCCCCCGCGTCGCTTGCGCAGCAATTTTCCCAAAGGCTCCTACCTGTGGGCGGTGCGCAATGCGCAGTGGCATGGCATGGGCATCCCGGAAGAAGATTGCGAAAAACCGAAGATCGCCATCGTCAACAGCTCGTCCGGCTTGGCGGCCTGTTTTTCGCACCTGGACGCCATCGTGCCGGTGCTCAAAGAAGCCATCCGCGCCGCCGGTGGCGTGCCGCTTGAAGTTCGCACCGCGGCGCCGAGTGACTTCATCATCGGTGCCGGTGGCCGGGGCGGCTACATCCTCGCGGCGCGCGACCTGGTCACGAATGACATCGAGGTGGCGGTTGAAGGCGCGCAGCTCGACGGCATGGTGTGCCTGACCTCCTGCGACAAGACCGTGCCGGGGCAGATGATGGCCGCTGGCCGGTTGAACGTGCCCACGCTGATGGTGGCCTGTGGCTACCAGCCCAGCGGCCAGTACAACGGCCGGCATGTCGACATTGAAGACGTGTTTGTCGGCGCCATGCACGCCCAGATGGGCAACATGGACATGGAAGACTTGATCGGCATGAGCCGCCAGGCCATCCGCGGCCCGGGCGTGTGTTCGGGCATGGGCACCGCCAACTCGATGCACATCGCCACCGAAGCCATGGGCATGGCCTTGCCCGGCAGCACCCCTGTGGCGGCCAACAGCCCGGCCATGTGGGCCACCGTGCGCGCGGCCGGTGCACGCATCGTGCAAATGGTGTGGAGCGACCTGACGCCACGCCAGATCCTCACGCCGGGCGCCTTCGCCAACGCGGTGCGTGCCGTGCTGGCGGTGGGTGGCTCGGTGAACTGCATCAAACACCTGCAAGCCGTGGCCACCGAAGCCGGCTGCACGGTGGATGTCTATGGCCTGTTCGAGACCCTGTCTTTGCAGGTGCCGGTGCTGGCCGGTGTGCGCCCGGTGGGTGAGTGTTTCATTGAAGAGTTCGAGGCCGCCGGCGGTTGCCGCGCGCTGATGAAGCAGTTGCAGCCCTTGCTCGACGGCCAGGCCCTCACTGTCACCGGTGCCACGGTGGCGCACAACCTCGAAGGGGTTACGGTGGCTGATGCCGAAGTCATTCGCCCACTGCACCGCGCCATCTCAAAGCGCCCCGCCATCACCTTGCTGCGCGGCAGCCTGACGCCCGATTTCGGCATCGTCAAGACCGGCATCATTCAGCGCAAGTCGAATCGCTTCAGCGGCCCGGCAATCTGCTTTTCAGCCGCCGATGACGCCATTGCCGCCTTGCAGCGCGGCGACATCCGGCCCGGCCAGGTGGTGGTGATGCGCGGCGCCGGGGTGTGCGGCGGGCCGGGCATGGGCGGCGGCTCATCGAAGGTGGTGTTTGCGATTGATGGCGCCGGCCTGGGCGAGCAAGTGGCCATGCTCACCGATGGCCATTTGTCTGGCCTGGTGTGCAAAGGCCTGGTGGTGGCCGAAGTCTCACCCGAGGGCGCGGTGTGCGGCCCGCTGGCGCTGGTGCTTGACGGCGACACCATCACCATCGACCTGGACACGCGGCGCTGTGATCTGGAAGTGAGCGCCGAAGAATTGCAGCGCCGCCGCGAAGCCTGGCAGCCACCGGCCAAGCAGTTCGACAAAGGCTGGCTGCAAATCTACCGCCGCAACGTGGGCCCGCTGACCCAGGGCGCCGTGCTGGTGGAACCGCGCTAAGTGATCTCATTCAATAGGAACCGCCTGGCATGAGAACCACCCAGCGCAGCGACGAACGCATTTTGGCGTCCGACATTTTTGACCGCGACGACGCCCGCGCACCGCGCCCCGATTGGGGCTTTTGGGAAGAGCCCGGCCGGCGCATTCCCATCTACCACCGCTGCGATGTGCTGGTGGTGGGCGGCGGCCCATCGGGCACGGCTGCGGCGGCCGCGGCGGCGCGCGAAGGCGCCAGCGTCACGCTGCTTGAGCGCTACAACCACCTCGGCGGCCTTTCCACCGGCGGCCTGGTGATCTGGATCGACCGCATGACCGACTGGCAGGGCGAGCTGGTGATACGCGGCTTTGCGCAAGAGTTGTTCGAGCGCCTGCCGGCCGACGCGGTGGCCGGGCCGCCGCAGCCCGACTGGGGCTCGCAAGATGCCTCCAAGGCCGCGCACTGGTCGCAGCGCACCGCGGCTTATCACGGCGTGGTGACCTGGTCGCCCACGGTCTGCCCCGAACGCCTGAAACTGCTCAGCCAAGAAATCGTGCTCGAGCGTGGCGTGAAGCTGGTCTATCACGCCTGGGCGGCGCAGCCCATCGTTGAAGCGGGTGCGGTCAAGGGCGTGGTGTTCGAGAGCAAGGAAGGCCGCATGGCGATCATGGCGCAGGTGGTGGTCGATGCCACCGGCGACGGCGATCTGTTCGCCCGTGCCGGCGCGGCGTTTGACAACGACATCGAACAAGCCGATG
>JANMYI010000104.1:0-3121 GCA_031381955.1 Burkholderiales bacterium | reverse complement strand
TGGTGATGCCGCTGCACATCGGCACGCATGTGGATGCGCTGTGCCATGCCTGGTATGACGACAAGCTCTACAACGGCTATCTTGGCGACACCATTCGCAGCACCACCGGCGCGGCGCGCCTGGGCGTGGAGAAGATGCCGCCGGTGGTGACGCGTGGCATCCTGCTCGACCTGGTGCGCCTGAAGGGCCGCTTGCTCGAACCCGGTGAAGCCATCTACCGCGCTGACCTGGAAGCCGCCGCCAAGCAAGCCGGCGTGCAACTGGAAAAGGGCGACGCCGTGTTGCTGCGCACCGGCTGGCTGGAAGCGCAAAAGGGCGTGAAGAACCCGTCGTTCGACATTGAACCCGGCATCGAGATCAGCGCTGCACTGTGGCTGGCCGAGCGTGACGTGGCCATTGGGCGCTGATAACTTCGCGGTGGAGGTGCTGCCCTTTGCCGCGGGCACGGTGTTCCCGGTGCACCAACGTTTGATTCGAGACTATGGCGTGCCCTTGCTTGAAGGCCTGATGCTCGACCCGCTGGTGGCCAGTGGCCGCCATGAGTTCTTGTTCATTGCCAGCGCGCTGCCCATCGTGGGCGCCACCGGCAGCCCTTTGGCGCCCGTTGTGGTGCTGTAAAGAAAATGAAAAAGCCTGGCCCCCTCGAAGGCGTGCGCGTCCTTGAAATCGCGTCGATGATCTTCGGCCCACTGGCCGGGCAGTACCTGGGCGACATGGGCGCCGATGTCATCAAACTCGAACCACCCGAAGGCGACCTCACACGCAGCATCGGCCCGCGGCGTTCACCGCGCATGGGCGCGTTCTTCCTCACCAGCAACCGCAGCAAGCGCAGCGTGGTGGTGGACTTGAAAACGCCGCAAGGCATCGAGATCCTGGCGCGGCTGCTGGAAAAAACCGACGTGCTGCTGCATTCGCTGCGCACGCCCGCGGCCACGCGCCTGGGGCTCGACTACGCCAGCCTGGCCGCGCGCAACCCGGCCCTGGTGTACTGCCACGTCACCGGCTATGGTGACGACGGCCTGTACGCCGGCCGCCCGGCGTATGACGACATCATCCAGGCCGCCTCGGGCCTCGCGATGCTGCAAACCGTGGTCGGTGGCCAGCCGCGCTACATCCCCACCATCGTGGCCGACAAGATCAGCGGCGTGCACGCCGCCTATGCCATCGTGTTGGCGTTGATGCACCGCATGCGCACCGGCCAGGGCCAGCAGGTCGATGTCGCCATGTTCGAAACCATGGCCGCGTTCAACATGCTCGAACACCAGTGGGGCCATGCCTTCGAGCCGCCCCTGGCGCCGATGGGCTATGCGCCGGTGAGCACGGCGTCGCGCCGGCCGTACAAAACGATCGACGGCTACATCGCCTTGCTGCCCTATTCGAACGACCACTGGAAGCGTTTTTTCGCCCTGGCCGGCGAGCCGCAGATCATGACTGATGCGCGCTTTGCAACGTTTGCGGCCAGGCAGAAGCATTTCCGCGAAGTGTGGGACGAGGTTGAACGCCAGGCCGCGCGCAAGACCAATGCGCAGTGGCTGGCGTTGCTGTCGGATGACGACATTCCCTTCTCGGTGGTGAACAGCCTGGAAGACCTGATCCACGACCCACATTTGCAAAGTGTTGATTTCTGGCAGGTGCGCGACCACCCCACTGAAGGCCTGCTGCGCTTCCCCGCCAACCCGGTGAGCTTAAGCGCCACGCCGGGCGCCATGACCCGCATGCCGCCCTTGCTGGGTGAGCACAGTGCCGAAGTGCTGCGCGAATGCGGTCTTGACGACGCGGCCATCACCCGGCTCATGGCCAGCGGTGGCGCCTGTGCCGCGCTCGCATAGGCAGGTTGAGTCATGATTCCGCGCACCCTGTTCAGCCCCGAGCACGACGCCTTTCGCGACACCGTTCGCCGCTTCATCGCCGAACATGTGACGCCCTTTCATGCCGAGTGGGAGAAGGCCGGCCAGGTGCCGCGTTCGCTGTGGCACAAGGCCGGCGAGCTGGGCCTGTTGTGCTGCAACGTGCCGGAAGAATATGGCGGCATGGGCGGCGATTTTTTGCACAGCACCATCCTGATTGAAGAGATGGCGCGCGCTGGTGCCACGGGCCCCACGTTCTACCTGCACTCGGACATCGTGGCGCCGTACCTGGTCGACTTCGGCAGCGAAGAGCAGAAGCAAACCTGGCTGCCCAAGATGGCCACCGGTGAGGTGGTGGTGGCCCTGGGCATGAGCGAGCCTTCAGGCGGCAGCGATGTGCAGGCCATGCGCACGCAGGCCATTCGTGATGGTGACGACTACGTGATCAACGGCCAGAAGGTCTTCATCACCAACGGCCACAGCGCTGATCTGTTGCTGCTGGCCTGCAAGACCGACCCCAAGGCGCGCGGCAAGGGCGTGAGCCTGATCCTGGTCGAGACCAACCGGTCCGGTTTCACGCGCGGGCGCAAGCTGGAAAAGATCGGCTGCAAGGCGCAAGACACCTCCGAGCTTTTCTTTGCTGATCTGCGCGTGCCGGCAAGCAACTTGCTCGGTGCTGAAGGCGCGGGCTTCGCGCAATTGATGACGCAGCTCGCCCAGGAACGGCTGGTGCAGGCGATTCGCGGCGTGAGCAGTTCAGAAGCTGCGCTGCAATGGACGATCGACTACGTGACCGAGCGCAAGATGTTCGGCCACACCCTGGCTGACTTTCAAAACACGCGCTTCAAGCTGGCCGAATTGCATGCCGAGGTGCTGGCGCAACGGGTGTTTGTAGACCGTTGCATCGAGCTGCACTTGAAGGGCCAGTTCGACCCGGTGGATGCCGCCGCCGCCAAGCTCGTGACCACCGAATTGCAAGGCCGGGTGATGGACCAGTGCCTGCAATTCTTCGGCGGCTGGGGCTACATGTGGGAATACCCCATCGCCCGCGCCTTCGCCGATGCACGCATGTGCCGCGTTGGTGGGGGTGCGGTGGAGGTGATGAAGCAGATCATCGGGAATAACTTGTTGCCTAAGGTGCGCAAAGCGGCTTGAGTTTGCGCATCATCGCGTGGGCAACAAGTTATTCCCGATGATCTGCTTCATCACCTCCACCGCACCCCCACCAACGCGGCACATGCGTGCATCGGCGAAGGCGCGGGCGATGGGGTCTT
>JANMYI010000071.1:0-24163 GCA_031381955.1 Burkholderiales bacterium | reverse complement strand
CGCCAAAGTCAAAGAATTCAAACGGGTGGCGCCGCAGCGGCTCTTGTTCAAAGGCGCGCAGCATGGCGATCTTGGCCTGCAAGCGAACGCGGCCTTCGGTGATGGCCGCGCCTTGGTCGAAGCGGCGAAAGTACAGCTCGTTGATGGTGGCCAGCACGAAGATCTCGAACGCCATCACATGCACCTGCGGCCCGCTGGCCACCACCTCGATCAAGTCGCCGCGGGTGCGCACATCGACGAAGGCGCGCTGGAACTTGAAGATGCGCAGGAAGTCGACAAAGTCGCTCTTGATGAAGCGCAGCCCGGCCAGGTAGGCCAGCTCGTCTTCTTTGAAGCTCAGCGAACACAGATGGTCAAGTTGCTCGTTGATTTCCCCCAACAAGTGCGACAGCGGGTACTCACCCGGGTCGCGCGCAACGAAGGTGTATTCGGCGCGCGTTTCCGGGTGGCGATGCAGCATGGCCTGCCACATCGTGAACTTGTACAGGTCGGTGTCGAGCAGGCTGTGGATGATGGGTTGCATGGGCGTGGGCGTGGCGCAGTTGAACATGCGTGCAGGAACGCGCAGCCCGCGCCGCGCCTAGCATATCTTCCCACGTGAGCGCGCGCCCGCCCGCGCCGTTGCGGCTGCACCCCAGAATGGGCAGCCCAACCCGCCCGTGGCGCCCTGACCGGCGGGCAAGCTGGGCTGCCGCACGGGGCGCCTTAAATGAATCGTTAGGAATGCACCATGCCTTCACTAGAAACGCTTGAACGCTTCATCGCCCGCGTGGAAAGCAACGCCCACGCCGAGGCGATCGAGGAGTTCTACACCCTTGACTCGGTGATGCAGGAGAACCTGTCGCCGCCGCGGCTGGGGCGCGATCTGCACGTCGCCAACGAACGCCGCGTCATGGCCCGGGCCCGGCAGGTCAGCTCGCAGTGCGTGCGCCCGGTTTTCGTGAACGGCGACCATGTCGTGATCCGCTGGATCTTCCGCTTCGATTGGCTGGACGGAACGGTCACCCGCATGGAAGAGCTGGCCTGGCAGCGCTGGCAGGGCGAGCGCATTGCCCAGGAACAGTTCTTTTACGACCCAACGCAACGCACCCCCCGGCCGGGGCCTTGAATCGTTCGCCGCCCAGCCCACGCGCGCCGCCATCCGTTCCAGCGCCAAGGAGCGTGGGCTCGGCGCCGCCGCCGGCCAAATCAAACGTTCGGGTAAGCCCACCCTGCGCCCAAGGGGTGCCGGCCGGAATGCTGCGCCGCCTACCCCATACATGCGAGGCAGCAGCGCGCGCAGCGGCGGCAACATCGACGTGTTCGACCCGGCGGCTGCCGCTGTTGGCTTGAGCCATTCGTTAATCCACCCATCGTCACCACGAAGGATCGCCATGACATCCAGAGTATTCAAGCGCACCGTGCTGGTGCTGGCCGTGGCCTGCACCTGGGCCAGCACGGCCGCCCTGGCCGCGCCGACGGCCTTCGAGCTGCGCGCCTTTCGGCTGGACACGGCCGCGCCGTTCCAGGTGTCGGACAAAGTCAGCGTCGAGGCCTTCGACCGCTTCAACAATGGCAACCCGCTCAACGGCATCAGCTATCAGCCGCTGTTCAACGGGGCTGCCAACGGCAGCGCGACGATCGGCAACTACACCAGCAACGCCGGCTTCGCCCCCGGCTCCGAACGCAGCGCCCCCGCGGCCGACTTCGTGGGCACGAATTTCGGCGTCGGCGGGCTGTCGTTCCGGGTCGGCGATGCGATCAAGACCACCAGCGCCGTCACCCCCGCGGGCTTCGACTCGTACTCGCTGACGCTGAGCCCGCAAACCGTGGCGGGTACCGCGCTGGGCCTGGTCGCGCGCAACGCCAGCTTCGACTTGCTGTCGGTGTGGAATGCCAGCAGCTTGCAGCTCGGTGAATCGATCATGCTGGCCGTGTCGGGAACCGGCAACCCGAACTATGTCGACCGGCTTCAGGTGCGGTTCGGCAGCAACGCGCTGGGCAACTCGTTCCTGTCGTTCGAGCAACAGTCGAGCAGCAATTCGGTGATCAGCCGCACCACACTGGGCAGCGTCTCGCTGGCCTCGGCGCTGGGTGGCGTCAAGCTGGCCGACGTTGACTACATCGGCTTGAACCTGCTGCGTGCGATGCCCACCGCGGCCAACCCCAACCCCGGCGTGCGCGCGGGCGTGGCTTTCTTCGACGCCGCGCTCGACGCCGAAGGCGGCTTGCTCGAACTCGGAACCTTTCAATTCGACGTCACCGGCACCGCCTTCCAGACGGCGGGCGCGAACTTCTCAGGCGTGTTCACGTCGGCCAACTGGTTGACCACGGCCGCCGACGTGCCGCCGGCCGTGCCCGAGCCCGGCACCTATGCGCTGATGTTGTTGGGCCTGGGTGGCCTGGCCGCCGCCGTGAAGCGTGGCAGGGCCTGAGGCCACGGCAGCGTCGTGCGCATGGAAGCGCTCGCCTGGCAGCACTGGCCGGGCGAGCGCATGGCGCCGAAGCCGTTCTTTGCGCCCCGGCGCCGCGCAGCGCGGCGCCCGCTCAGCCCAGCTTGGCCAGCGTGCCCGTGGCCTCGCCCAGCAGGTAGTAGAAAGTGACGCGGCTCTTGCTGCGCTCGCCCTTCATCTTGTCCGCCACCGCCTTGATGCCGGCGTCTGCCGCGTCGGCGGCCAGGCCGAGTTTCTTGGCCGCGAAGCCATCGCGCACCGTGGCCAATTCGCTGGCGTCGGAGGTGGAGACCAGCGACGAATCCTTGTTGCGCAGCGCGATGCCGCAATACTTGACGATGGCCGACACGGCGGCTTCGTTGACGGTTGGGGTGTATTTGCCGATGTCGGCGCTGTATTCGCTCATGGTCTCCTCCGGGTTGGTTTGGCGCGCGCGTTGTGGCGCGTCGCGGCAGGCGTGATGCCCATTTCTGGCGCTGCTCGTGACAGTTTGCCTGCTTTAAGGCTCCAAGCCGGCACCGGACGCCCACCAGCCACACTCGCGTGGCGCCCAGCGGACTTTCTTCACGACTGGCCGGCGCGCTCGCACCCTGCCCTTGCCCAAACCGGGCCCGTTGCCAAGGGGTCGGCCGCGGTGGCCGGCCCCCGCCGACCTCAGATCACATCGCCCAGGTCGCCTTGCTTGAACAGGTGCAGCGCATGCTGCGCCGAGCGATCCCGAAAGCTCCTGCGCGCGAACAGCTTGGCCTGGGCCAGTTCGGGCAGGTCGGTGATGTTGATCAGGTTGCGGCTGGTCAGGGCGTCGATCACGTCTTCGAGCACGCGCACGAAGTCGGCATCGAGGCGGCCGAAATCGCCGCGGCCGGCCTCGCCTTCGGGTTCGTCAACCAGACCCAGGAAGGCGCGCACCTGCGGGTCATCAGCCGCCAGCAGCTCGCCCACGCCGGGGTCGTGGCGGTGCAGGCTGGTGATGTCTTGTGCGGCGTTGCGAACGGCGTAGGGCATGGCGGAATTGGTTTGGGTTGGGCCTGTGCAATGGGCAGTTATAGCCCGATCACGGTCCCACTTCCAGCTTGTTGCGGTTGAGCAGCTCTTGAATGATCTGGGTGTCACTGGCCTGGCCGCCCAGGCCCAGCGAGCTGCGCAGATCCACGCCCTCCAACACGATGCGCTGGTCTTCGGCGCAGGCGTTGTATTGGCCCTGCGTGAAGCCGCCACTGCTGCTGACGCGCAGCACCGTGCTGCCCGGCAGGCTGGCGGTGTCGAAGTCCAGGAAGTTGGCCAGGTTGCCCGTGCCGCAAGACAGGCTTTCGCCTTGCAGCAGGTCGCGCAAGTCCAGCACATCCCCCCCGGCGCTGCGGCTGGCGGGGTTGAAGTCGCCAATGCGGTCTTCCACCGGCGCGCCGGGCAGGCCATGGTCGCCCAGGTTCCACTTGAAGACATCGGCGCCGCCGCCGCCCAGCAAGTGGTCAGCACCCGCTGTGCCCACGATCAAGTCAGCCCCTGCCGTGGTGCCGCTGCTGGCCGTGGCCGCCACGTTCAGGCTGCCACTGGCACTGGCCACATCGCCATCCCCATCAACCACGCTGAACGCAAAGCTTTCAGTGAAGCTGGCGTGGGCCGTCGCGGGCGCGCTGTAAGAATAGCCGCCGCCGACCATGTCGACATGAAACTCACCGCCCGCCGCGGTGGGCACATGCAGGGTCTGCATCACCACATCAAAGCGGTACTCGGCGGGCCCGCTGGCGCACACGGCGCCGGGCACGCCCGCGCTGCCGCCTTCATAGCTGAAGCTCACGCCGCCCGCGCTGAAGCTTTGCAACGCGCCGCCATCAGCTCCCACACCGGCCAGCAACTGGCCGCTGTGGCTGGCGGTGGTGGCCAGCAGCACGCTGCCCAGCGCATGGAAGTCACTCACCAGTTGGCCCGCGGTGTTGGTGCGCGCGCGGCCGTCATAGGCCACCGGGTCCAGCGCCAGCGTGTTGGGCAGGCCGCTGCCCATGCCCAGCGCAAAGGAGTTGATCTGGTTGGCATTGAGGAACTGCGTCCACAAGCCTTCCTCAATGATCTGAATGCCGGTGTCGGCGCCCGTGCTGTCGTGCCCCGTGCCGTTGGTGGCCGGGCTGCTGCCGCCACCTGACAGCTCATTCACCGTGCCCGAGCCGTAGGTGGGCTTGCCGTCCGACAAGAAGTACGACACGTTTTGCGCGCCGCTGATCTTGCCGCTGGCGCCAAATGCTGCCATGGCATCGGCCAGCGCTTCGTCATAGTTGGTGCCGCCATTGGCCTGCACATTGGCCAGCAGCGCCTTGGCTTGCGCCACCGTAGTCCAGCATTCACCCAGGGCCTGGGCGTGGCTGCCGAAGGTGACCAGGCGCACCGCCACGTTGCCGGCGTCGTCATAGCGATCGAGCAATTCACCCACCGCCTTCACCGCCGCTTGCAAGCGGCTCAGGCCGCTGATGCCGCTGGCGTTGGCCATCGAGCCTGACACATCAAGCACGATCATCACGTTGCTGTCGACCGCGTTAACCTGGCCCTGCACAGGCGCTGTGCTGGGCGCGTCGTCTTCCACCGTGATCGTGAGCTGGCCGCTGCCCGTGCGCTGGCCGTCGCTGGCGCTGACGCCGATGTTCAATTGCAGCAGGTTCTCGCCCGCGCCTGCCGGGTGGTCGAGCGCGCGTTGCAGGCTGAAGGTGTAGTGGCCGGCGTCGTCAATGCGCACCGTGGCCACCACCTCGCCGTTGGCCGAAGCGATGAGCTGGTTGCTGCCGCTGCCGGCCCAGACCACGCTGGCGCCGCCACTGGTGAGCGCCTGGGTCGGCGCTTGCAACACAACGTTGCAGATGGGCTGGCCCTCGGGGTCGCTGATGAGCACGCTGCCGCTGGCGTGGCGCGCGTTGGTGGTGTCGGCGTTGCCCGTGGTGTCGGGGTTGGCGGCGGCCAGGCCTTCTTCCGACACGGCCACGTTGCCCGGCGTCAACAACAGCGGAGCGTCATTGCTGCCGTTCACCGTGATGCTCAGCGTGGCCTGCGCGCTGCCGCCGGCGCCGTCGCTCACGCTGTAGCTGAACTGCTCTTGCACGCTCTGGCCGGCCAGCAACGCCTGCGCGGCGGCCCCGGGGGTGTAGATGTACTGGCCATCGGCTTGCAACACCAGGCTGCCGTATTGGCCCGCCAGCACGGCGCCGGGCGCCACGCTGCTGCCGCCGAAGCTCACGCCCGCCACCAGCAAGCCGGGGCCATCGACATCACTGTCGTTGGCCAGCACGTTGCCGCTGACCGGCGTGTCTTCGGGCGTGCTGCCCACATCGGCCAGGCACAGCGGCGCGTCGTTGCTGCCGGTGATGGTGATGGTCAGCGTGGTGCTCGCCAAGCCGCCCGCACCGTCGCTGACCGTGTAGGTAAACACATCGGTGGCGCTTTGCCCGTCATCCAGTTCCTGGGCCTGCACGCCGGGCGTGTACTGATAACTGCCATTCGGGTTGAGCACCAGCGTGCCCCAGGTGCCGGCCAATGGCGCGCCAGGCGTGCCAACGCTGCCACCAAAGGCCAGCCCCGCCACGCTGAGCAAACTGCCCGGCGCCGCGCTGTCGTTGCCCAGCACATTGCCCAGCACGGCGGCGTCTTCGGGCGTGCTGGCGCTGTCGGCGCCAACCACGGGTGTGGTGTTGATGAAGTCGTCATCAACGATGGTCAGCGTGGCCGCGACGTTGCCGATGCGCAGCGGCAGGGTCTCGTTGCCTTCGACCAAGCTGTCTTGCACGGTGGGGATGCTGACCACGAACGTTGTCACGCCGGCCGGCACGGTGATCGTGCCGTCGGCATTCAGCACCACGCCGTTGCTGAACAGCGGCGTGCCGTGGTCGCCCACGCCGGCGCTGCCGCCGCCCAGGCTGAAGGCGTAGTGCGCCGGGGCGTTGGGCGAACCAGCCAGGGTGACGGTGAAGACGCCCGTGTCACCTTCGCGCACCTGGTCGTCGCCGCTGCCCGGCAGGCCCGGCTCGATGCTGGTGATGGGCGGCGCGAAGCCCGCCGTGATGACGCCGCTGGCACTGACCCCGCCGACGTTCAGCACCAGTGTTTCCTCGACCTCGTCGATGCCGTCTTGCAGCACCGGCACCGTCACCGTGAAGCTGGCCACGCCGGGCGGCACATTCAGCGTGCCGTCGGCGTTGACGCTGACGCCGTTGCTGAACCGCGGCGTGCCAATGTCGGCCGCACCGGCCGTGCCGCTGCCGAAGTCGAACGGCAAACTGGTGGCTTGATCGGAGTCACCATTCAGCGTCACGGTGTAGACCAGCTCGCCGCCTTCGGCCGTGCTGCCTCCGGTGGCCACCACCGCGCCCACGCTGGGCAACGGGTCGTCGTCGATGATGGTGGCCGTGGCCGTGATGCCGCCGATGCTGAGCGGCACGGTTTCGTTGGCCTCGTGCGTGCTGTCTTGCGTGGTCGGCACGCTGACGGTGAAGCTGGCCACGCCGGGTGGCACGGTGATCGTGCCGTCGGCGTTGAGCACCACGCCGTTGCTGAACAGCGGCGCACCAAAGTCGGCGGCGCTGGCCGTGCCGCCGCCCAGGCTGAAGAGCAGGGTCAGCGGGGCGACCGACGGGCCGCTCAGGCTGACGGTGAACACCGCCACGTTGCCCTCGGGCACCACGTCGTCAGCGCTGCCGGGCGCGCCGGGCTCGATGCCGGTGACGCTGGGCGGCGCGTCGTCGTCAACGATGATGCCTGTGGCCGTGACGCCGCCCACGGTGAGGAGCAGGCTCTCGTCGGTCTCGTCGATCGCGTCTTGCAGCGTGGGCACGCTGACGCTGAAGCTGGCCACGCCGGCGGGCACGGTGATCGTGCCGTCGGCGTTCAACACCACGCCGTTGCTGAACACGGGGGCGCCGAAGTCCGCCGCGCTGGCCGTGCCGCCACCCAGGGTGAACGGGTAGGTCACCGCCACGCCGGCCGGGCCGCTCAGGGTGACGCTGAAGACCAGTTCGCCGCCCTCGGCCACGCTGGCGCCATTGACCGACACCGTGGCCACCGTGGGCACGGGGTCGTCGTCGATGATGGTGGCCGTGCCCGTGACGCCGCCGATGTTGATCGGCAAGGTTTCGTTGGCCTCATGCGTGCTGTCTTGCGTGGTGGGCACGCTGACGCTGAAACTGCTCACGCCGGCCGGCACGGTGAGCGTGCCGTCGGCGTTCAGCACCACGCCGTTGCTGAACAGCGGCGCACCAAAGTCGCCCGCGCTGGCCGTGCCGCCACCCAGGCTGAAGGGCAGGGTCAGCGGCGCGGCAGACGGGCCACTCAAGCTGACGGTGAACACCGCCACGTTGCCCTCGGGCACCACATCGTCTGTGCTGCCCGGCGCGCCGGGCTCGATGCCGGTCACGCTGGGCGGCGCGTCGTCATCAAGGATGAGGCCGCTGGCCGTGACGCCACCCACGGTGAGGATCAGGCTTTCGTCGATCTCGTCAATCGTGTCTTGCAGCGTGGGCACGCTGACGCTGAAGCCGGCCAGCCCGGCGGGCACGGTGATCGTGCCGTCGGCATTCAGCACCACACCGTGGCTGAAGATGGGCGCGCCGAAGTCGCCCGCGCCGGCCGTGCCGCCGCCCAGGCTGAACGGGTAGGTGGTGGCCGCCGCCGTGGTGCCACTCAAAGTGACACTGAACACCATGACGCCGCCTTCGGGCACATTGGCCGCAGCCAGGCTGACGCTGGTCACACTGGGCGCGGGGTCGGCGTCGATGATGACGCCGCTGCCGGCCACGCCGCCCACCGTCAGCACCACCGTCTCGTCGGGCTCGTCCAGGCCGTCCACCAACGTGGGCAGGGTGACGCTGAAGCTGGTCACGCCCGCGGGCACATTGAGCGTGCCGTCGGGGTTGAAGCTGACGCCGTTGCTGAAGCGCGGAAAGCCGATGTCGGCCGCACCCGCCGAGCCACCGCCCAAGGCGAAAGGCAGGGTCAGCGGCAACCCGGAGGCGCCGCTGAGGCTGACCGTGAAGACCAGTTCAGCGCCTTCGTTCACGCTGGGCGCATTGGGCGTGACCGCGATCACGCTGGGCTGCGGGTCGTCATCAATGATCGTGGCCGTGGCGCTGACGCCGCCGATGCTCAGCGGCAGCGTTTCATTGGCTTCGTGCGTGCTGTCTTGCGTGGTGGGCACGCTCACACTGAAGCTCGTCACACCGGGTGGCACGGTGATCGTGCCGTCGGCATTCAGCACCACGCCGTTGCTGAACAGCGGCGCGCTGAAGTCGGCCGCGCCAGCCGTGCCGCCGCCCAGGTTGAACGGGTAGGTCTGCGGCAGGGTTGATGCGCCGCTGAGGCTGACGGTGAAGACCGCTGGCGTGCCTTCGGGCACTTCATCGCCCGCCGCGCCCGGCGCGCCGGGCTCGATGCCGGTGATGGTGGGTGGCGGGGCCAGGTCATCGTCAACGATGGTGCCCAGTGCCACCACGCCACCCACGCTCAGCGGCACGGTTTCGTCGGCTTCCACCAGGCTGTCTTGGGTGGTGGGCAAGGTGACGGTGAAGCTGGTCACGCCGGCCGGCACGGTGAGCGTGCCGTCGGCATTCAGCACCACGCCGTTGCTGAACAGCGGCGCGCCGAAGTCGGCCGCCGTGGCGCTGCCGCCGCCCAGGCTGAAGGGGTAGCTTTGCGGCGCCGCGGCCGGCCCGCTCAGCGTGACGGTGTAGACCAGCGGCAGCCCTTCAGGCACCGCGTCGCCTTGCGCGCCGGGCGCGCCCGGCTCCACCGTCAGCACTTGCGGCGCGTTGTCGTTGTCGATGATCTCGCCCACGCCGCTGGCCCGCGCCAGGGTGGCGCCCACGGGCTCGCTCAAGATCACACTGAAGCGCTCGTTGCCTTCAAAGAGCGTGTCATCAGTGATCGGCACGGTGAGCGTCAGGCCCAGCACGCCGGGGGCGAAGGTGAGGCTGCCCAAGCTCGCGCTGTAGTCGGCGCCGGCCGTGGCCGTGCCGTCAACCGTGCGGAAGTTCACGCTCACCGGCGTGCTCGACACCGCGCTCAGGCTGAGCGTGAAACTCATCGTGCCCGCGGCCTCGTTCACGCTGACATCGTTGATCGCCACGGCCGGCAGCACCGGCAGCGGGGTGTCGTGGATCAAGCCGTTGGCGCTGACGCCGCCCACGCTCAGGCGCAGCGTTTCGTCGGGCTCGACAAGCGCGTCGCGCAGCGTGGGCACCGTGATGGTGAAGGCCGTCACGCCCGCGGGCACGCTCAGTCTGCCGTCGGCACCGAGGGTGACGCCACTGCTGAAACTGGGCACACCGATGTCGGCGGCGCCGGCGCTGCCGCCGGCCAGGGAAAATGCCAGGCTGGTGACGCTGGCCGAGGCGTTGCTCAAGCTCACGCTGAACAGCAGCGGCGCGCCTTCGGTCACCTCGGCGCCGACCACCACGGCGCTGACCACCGGCGGGGCGTCGTTGTCGATCAGCGTGGCCTGGCCCTGGGCATCGGCGATGCTGGCGTTGACCGCGCCTTGCAGGTTGATGAAGAAGGTTTCGTCGCCTTCGAAAACCGTGTCGTCCTGGATCGGCACGCTGACGCTGAGCACGGTCACGCCGGGCGCAAAGCGCAAGGTGCCGGAAGCCGCGGTGAAGTCAGCGCCAAGCGTGGCGGTGCCTGATGTCAAACTGTAGTTCACGCTCACCGGCAACGCTGACGGCGTGTTCAGCTGCACGCTGAAGCTCAGCGTGCCGGCGTTCTCGTTCACGCGCGCGTCAGCCACGCTCAGCGCGGGCAGCTCGGGCTCGGGCGCGGGCGCGGGCCCTTCAGCGGCGCGGCGCTGCGTGTCGTCCAGCAGCAGCGCGGGCAGGCTCAGGCCGTTGATCGGCGTGGTGTGCACGGCATCGGGCACGACGGGCTCGACCACGCGGTCCACGCGAAGGCCCGGCAGGAAGCCACCTTCGGCGGTGCTCAACCCCGCGCCCGGCGCGTCTTGCGGGTCGGTGCGCTCGATGCCGGTGATCGCGCGGTTCACCTCTTGCGCCGCCACGCCCGCCGGTTCGGCCAGCGGCTCGTTCGGCGGCCTGGGGCGTGCCACGGGCGCGGAGGCCGGGTGCGGCAGGGGCGCCGGCGCGGGCTCGGCGGCGGCCGGCGGCCGCGCCGTGCTGCCCCCTTCGAAGTCCTGGGTGAGCTGGATGAGGGTGTCCTGCTCGGTGAGCACCTGGTCGCCCTTGACGACGATGTCGCCCACCTTGAGCGCGCGCAGGTTGCCCAGCGAATCGCGAATGTAGGCGCGGCCCGAGAGCGCGGAAACCTTGGCCGTGACGGTCTGAACGATGAGGGGCATGGGACTTCTCTTTCAGCACCAGGCGGTGCGGACCGGTGGTTCAAATGGCGGGAAAATGGGCTGCAACTTAACCGTTGACGCCAGCCAAGGCGATGTCAGCGTTCACGCAAAGCCTGGTTCCTGATCTTCAGAATCGGCTTGAGCAGGTAAGACATCACGGTCTTGTGGCCGGTGAGCACATCCACCTCGGCCGTCATGCCGGCCATGATGGGCAGCTTGTCGTGCAGCTTGGCTTGGGTGGTGCGCACGCGCACCAGGTAAAAGGCATTGCCGCGGTCGTCCACCACCGTGTCGGGGCTGATGTTTTCAACCTTGGCGGCCAGGCCGCCATAGACCGAGAAGTCGTAGGCGGTGAACTTCACCATCGCTGCCTGGCCGGGGTGCATGAAGGCGATGTCGCGCGGCGCCACGCGGGCCTCGAGCACCAGGGCGTCATCGAGCGGCACGATCTCCACGATGTCCTTGCCCGGCTGCACCACCCCGCCCACGGTGTTGACCAGCAGCCGCTGCACGCGGCCGCGCAGCGGGCTGGTGATCTGGCTCTTGTCGACCTTGTCATTCAGCGCCACCGCGCCTTCGTTCAAGGCGTTCAAGCGGCCCATGGTTTCAGCCAGGTCGCGCCGTGCTTCGTTGCGAAAGGCGATCTCGGTTTCCTGCACCTTGCGCTGCGCTTCGTTGATGGCCGCCTGCACGCGCTGGATCTGCGCCGCCGACTGCTCGGCCTCACCGCGGCTGCGCGACACATCGCGCTCCAACTTCAGGATGTCCACCTCCGACACCGCACCCGAGACCAGCAGCGGGCGCGTGCGTGCGAGTTCTTGCTGGCTCAAATCCAAGCCGCGTTCGGCGGCCACGCGGCGCGAGCGCATTTCGCTCAGTTCCTGCTGGCGCTGCGCAAGCTGTTGGCCACCGATCGAGAGCGTGGTTTGCAGCTCCGAGCGGCGCATCTCGAACAGGCGGCGTTCTTCTTCGATGATGCGGCGCTGGTCGTCGTTCTGGCCTGGCGGCGGCGGGCGGAAATCTGTGCCTTCGGCCAGCGCACGCAACCGCGCCTGGCGCGCTTGCAGGGCAAAGCTTTGCGCCCGGTTTTCGCGCGCGCCCGAGTTGGCGCGCGTGGCGTCGATGCTGAGCAGCAACTGCCCCTGCTCGACGACCTCGCCTTCACGCACCTTGATTGCCGTGACGACGCCGCCGTCGAGCGACTGCACCAGTTGCAGTTGTTTCGATGACACCACCTTGGCGTCGCCGCGGCTGACTTCATCGACCACCGCAAAACAAGCCCAGACGATGAGCGCGCCCACCACTCCTGCGGCCACGCGAACGAGGAGCCGGGCGCGGCGCATTTGCGCGTGCGAGATCACGTCGGCGGCCTCGGCCTCGAAGGTTTGCATTGCGTTGCCGCTCATCCAGATTCCTTCGCGCTTCGCGCTACGGTGCGAGCCCCTTCGGGCGGCCGGGCGGGGCTCATGCCGCCCTCGCCACGCGGCCGTTGGCCAGCGCTTGCATGATGCGTTCGCGCGGCCCGTCGGCCACGATCTTGCCGCCGTCAACCACGATCACCCGATTCACCATTGAGAGCAGCGAGGTGCGGTGCGTCACCAGCACCACCGTCTTGCCTTGCGTAAAGGCGCTGAGGCGTTCGGTGATCTGCGCCTCACTTGAAAAGTCCATCGCGCTGGTGGGTTCGTCCAGCATCAGCATGGGCGCGTTGTGCAGCACGGCGCGGGCCAGGCCCACTGCCTGGCGCTGGCCGCCAGAAAGCAGCTCGCCGCGCTCGCCCACCGGCAGGTCGAAGCCGCGTGGGTGGCGGTTGATGAACTCGCCCAGGCAGGCCACCTCGGCGGCTTCCACCACGGCGCTGTCGTCGGCCTGCGGCAAGCCGAAGGTGATGTTGTCGCGCAGGCTGCCGTGGAACAGGGTCACGTCTTGCGCCACCTGGGCCTGGTTGCGGCGCAGGTCGGCCGGGTCGAGCTGGCGCAGGTCGATGCCGTCGATCAGCACCGCGCCTTCGGTGGGCTGGTACAGGCCCATGATCAGCCGCTGCAGGGTTGACTTGCCCGAGCCCACGCGGCCGATCAGCGCCACGCGCTCGCCAGCCGTCACCTTGAAGCTGAGGTTGTCGAGCACCTTGTCTTGCCGGCCCGGGTAGGCAAAGCTGACGCCGCGAAATTCAATCTCGCCGCGGAGCAGGGGCCGCTGCACATAGGTGGTGGCCGGGTCGCGTTCCTGCGGCTGGCTCATCAGTTTGTCCAGCCCTTCGAGCGCCGTGCGCGCGCCCTGGTACTGCATCAGCAGCGCCACGACCTGCCCGGCCGGCGCCAACGCGCGTGAAGCCAGCATGGTGCAGGCGATGAGTGCGCCCATGCTCAGTTCGCGCGCGCCGATGAGGTGCACGCCGATCACCACCAGCGCCACCGACACCGCCTGGCTGAGCAGCGCCGTGCCGTGGCTGGCATGCGCCGACAGGCCACGCATCTTGATCTGCGTGGCGCTCAAGAAGGCGTTGGTGCGCTCCCAGCGCGCCTGGATCACGCCTTGCGCGCCCTGGCTCTTGATGGTCTCGATGCCGGCCAGGCTTTCCACCAGCGTGGCGTTGCGCAGTGCGCCGGCACGGTAGGTGGTCTGCGCCAGTTCATGCAGGCGCTGCTGCAGCAACCAGCCCACACCCAGAATGGCCACGCCCGTGGCCACCACGGGCAGGGCCAGCCAGGGTGAAATCCAGGCGATGACGGCCAGGAACAACAGCGCGAAAGGCACGTCGATCAGCGTGGTGACGGTGCTGGCGGCGATGAAGTCGCGCACCTGCTCGAAGCCGCGCAGGTTGGCCGCGAACGAGCCCACGGATTCGGGCCGCTGCTCCAGGCGCATGCCCAGCACGCGCTCCATCAGGGTGGCCGAGAGTTGCACGTCGATGCGCGCACTGGCTTCATCCACGAAGCGGCTGCGCAGCGAGCGCAAGGCAAAGTCGGCAGCCAGCACCAGGCTGACGCCAATCGTTAAGGCCCACAGCGTTTCAAGCGCCGCGTTGGGCACCACGCGGTCGTACACGTTCATTGAAAACAGCGGGAAGACGAGCGCGAACAGGTTGACCAGCAGTGCGGCCAGCAGCACGTCTTGGTACACGCCGCGTTGCTGCAACACGGTGCTGAAGAACCAGTGCTGCGCCAGGCGGCCGCCCGCGGTGCCGGCCGCAGCGCCGGCGCGCGAATCGAAGCGAAAACGCGGCCGCAGGTGCAGGGCGACGCCGCTGTAGCGCGCCGTCAATTCAGCCCGGCTCAGGCTCACCACGCCGGCGCCGGTTTGCGGCAGCAACACGCTGGCGTGCTGGCCGGTGGCGTCCCAGGCGGTGAGCACGCAGGCGGCGTCGCCGTGCAGCAGCAGCGTTACCGGCAGCGTGGCCGCGTCGATCTGTTCGAGCTTGCAGCGTTGCAGCCGCGCGGCCATGCCGGCGCGCGCCGCGGCGCGCTCCACCAGGGCCGGCGACAGGCGCCCGCCGTGCAGCGGCAGCCCGGCGCTGAGCGACGCGCGTGACGCCGCCACGCCGTGTAGCCGGCAGGCTTCAACCAGGCAGTCGAGCAGCGCGTCGGGCGCCAGCGTGTCTTCGCGCAGGCGCGGCGCCGCGTTGGCAGCGCTGTCGTTGACTGCGGCGATTGCCGCGCTTTCGGCAGCAGCCATCACACTCAACGATTGCTTTCCTTGACGATCAGCCACTGGCCGTCGGTGAAGCGCCAGGTCAGCACCTTGCTGACGCTGTCGCTGAAGTTCGACGACACATAGCGCTGCGTGAAGCGGGTCTCGAATTGGCCGCCACCGGCGTCCACCACCTCGGGCTGGCCCAGGGTCAGCTTGATCGCCCCCTTCTTGCCCAACAGCGCACGGCGCTTGGCTTCCCAGGCAGCGCGCGAGGCTTCACTGCCGGCAAAGTCGTTGGCGTAGAACGCGGCGTAGCGCTCGAAGCTCTTGCTGCGCCAGGCGTCAGCCCAGGCGTTGACCAGGTTGGGCAGCGATTCGGCCGTGGCGCGGAAGGCCTCCGTGGCGCTCGGCGCGCTCGCCGGTGTGGGGGTGCTCGCGGCGGCGGACGGCACGGGCACGGGCACGGCCAGCAACGGCGCGGGCGGGGCCACGGGCATCGTCACCAGCGGCGGGTTCGGGTCGGCGGCCATGCGCGGCGGCGGTGGGCCGGCGTCGGCATTGCCGCCCGGCACCAGCTCCAGCGGGCAGCGGCCGGCGGCGTCGCTGCCGGCGTCCCAGTCTTCGACCTCGGCCAACTGCGAGCTGCCGATGCCCAGTTGGGTGACGAGCTGGTTCAGCGCCGCATGCGTGCGCGCGTACGCCAGGGCGCGGTCGAACTGCGCATTGGCCAGGGCGCGGCGCGCGGTGTAGGCCTCGTTCTCGGCGTTGAGCAAGTCCAGCAGGCTGCGCTGGCTGATGTCGAACTGCTGGCGGTAGGCGTCGCGGGCGCGTTCGATGGCCTGGGTGTTGCGCTCCAGGTGGCCGAGCTGGTCGCCCAGGCGGCCGAGGTCGTTGTAGGCGATGACCGCGGTCTGGCGCGCATCGCGGCAAGCCTTGTCGCGCATGTCGATGGCCTGGTGCACCAGGTTGGCCTGCTGGCGCACGCGCGCCTGGCCGGCGCCGCCGTCGAACAGCGTCCAGTTCAGCACCACCTCGGCGGCGGAGTCCGACGTGCGCCCCACTTGCGACAAATAGTTGCGGCCCACGCCGCTGCGCAGCCGGGCTTCCACGCGCGGCTGCAGGGCAGACGTGCGCGTGCTCACTGCGGCGCGCGCGGCGCGCAGGTTTTCGATGGCCGCGCTGATCGCCGGGCTGGTGCCCAGCGCGGTTTTCAGTGCGTCCAGCGGCGTGGCCGGCACGCCGCCGTCGAGCACGTACATGCCCAGCGTGTTGGGCGGCGCTTCGCCCACCAGGCGCTGGTAACGCGCGCCCACGTCGTGCAGGTTGGCGCGCTCGGCATTCACGTTTGATTCGGCCAGTGCCAGGCGCGCATTCGCCTGTTCCAGGTCGACCCCGCGGCCCACGCCGGCCTTGACGCGCGCATCGATCTTCTGCGCCGCCTGCTTGTGCTGGGTGAGGTTGTCGTCGGCCAGGCGCACGAGCTGGCGATAGCGCAGCACGTCGTAGTGCGCGCGCGCGGCTTCCAGGGCCAACTGTTCGCTGGCTTCGCGCAAGTCGAAGTAGCGGCCCAGGCGTTCATGGCCGGTGCGTGCGATCTCGCTTTTGCTGCCCAGGCCGTCCCACAACAACTGGGTCACGCTGACGCCGATGCCAGCGCGGTTGAGGTTCTCGGTGGCCGCGCCGCTGAAACTGGAACGGTCGTGCCCGATGTCCGCATTCAGCTCCACCCGGGGGCGGCGCGCGCTGCGCGCGATGTCCTGCGCGTCGGCGGCGGCCTGCAAGGTGTGGAACTTCAGCGTCACTTCGGGGTTGTTGCTCAGCGCGCGCACCACGGCGCTGCGCAAGTCGGCGGGTGACTGGGCGGCGGCGGTGGTGGCCAACATGGCCACGGCCAGAGAGACGGCGGCAATGCGAAGGGGCGGTTTGGTCATTGGGGTTCCCTGCAAGCCCGAACAGCGGGCGTGACGTCATCGGCGGCGCACCTGCTTCATGCAGGCGAGCCGGTACTGGCTGGGTATCGGCCGCTGGCGCGCGCCACCCAAGTACAGCGGCCCGCGCGGGCAGCGATCGACGCAACGAATTGACAGTTCTGCACGGGCCATTTCGGGGCCGCGCGGCCGGATGTGATGAAACGCACGGCGCGAGCCATCGCAGTCGTGGCCGATACTTGAATGCATGAGCCTGTTGCAGGTACGAGATTTGCGCGTCACCTTGCCCAGCCCGCGCGGGCCGGTGGCGGCGCTGCGTGGCGTGTCGTTCACGCTTGAACGCGGCCAAACACTGGGCTTGATCGGCGAATCGGGCTGCGGCAAGTCGCTCACCGCACTGGCGCTGATGGGCCTGCTGCCCGAAGGCGCGGGCGTGGCCGGCTCGATCAAGTTCGAAGGCCAGGAGCTGGCCACGCTGAGCGAGCCCGACTGGTGCGGCCTGCGCGGGGCGCGCCTGGGCATGGTCTTTCAAGAACCCATGTCAGCGCTCAACCCGCTGCACAGCGTGGGCCGGCAGATCGGCGAAACCTTGCGCCTGCACAAGGGCTTCGACCGCGCCGCCGCCCGCGCCGAAGCGCTGCGCTTGCTGCAGCGCGTGCAACTGCCCCAGGCCGCGGCGCGGCTCGACGCCTACCCGCACCAGCTCTCGGGCGGGCAACGCCAGCGCGTGGTGCTGGCCATCGCGCTGGCCTGCGGGCCGGCCTTGCTGATCGCCGACGAGCCCACCACCGCGCTGGACGCCACGGTGCAGCGCGAAGTGCTCAAGCTGATTGCCGAGCTGGTGCGCGAAGACGGCATGGCGCTGCTGCTGATCAGCCACGACCTGGGCCTGATGGCTGAGAACGTGCAGCACCTGTTGGTCATGTACGGCGGCACGGTGGTGCAAAGCGGCCCCACCGCCGCCGTGTTCAAGCACTTGGCCCACCCCTACACACGCGGCCTGTTCGCGGCGCGCCCCCAGTTGCACGCGGCGCGCGGCAGCCGCCTGGCCACCATTGCCGGGCGCGTGCCCGAGCTGGCGGATCTGGGCGACGGCTGCCCCTTTGCGCAGCGTTGCGAACATGCGCTGCCGGCGTGCAGCGCCGCGCCGCCGCCATTGCAGGTGCTGGGCCCGGGCCACGAGGCGCGTTGCCTGCGCAGTGATGTGTTAGGCCTGCCGTGATGACGGCAGTGACTCAAGCCCCGCCCTTGCTCGACGTCCGCGATCTGGCCAAGGACTACCGCCTGCCGCGCCGCCGGCTCTGGGCGGCCGCGCCGGTGGTGGCGGCGGTGCAGGGCGTGAGCTTCAGCCTGAGCAGCGGGCGCAGCCTGGGCCTGGTGGGCGAGTCGGGCTGCGGCAAGTCCACCATCGCGCGCCTGGTGATGGCGCTGGAGCCGCCCACTGCGGGCAGCGTGAGGTTGCTGGGGCATGACGTGCACGCCCTGGGCGCGACGGAGCTGCGCGCGCTGCGCTGCCACATGCAGATGGTGTTTCAAGACCCTTTTGGTTCACTCGACCCACGCCGCACGGTGGCCCAGACCGTGGCGGAGCCGCTGGCCTTGCTGCAAGGCGCGGGCCGCGCCGAGCAGCAGGAGCGCTGCGCCGAGGTGCTGGCCGCGGTGGGCCTGCGCGCCAGCGACGGCGCCAAGTACCCGCATGAATTTTCCGGCGGCCAGCGCCAGCGCATCGCCATTGCGCGCGCCTTGATCACGCGGCCGCAACTGATCGTGGCCGACGAGCCGGTGAGCGCGCTGGATGTCTCGGTGCAGGCCCAGGTGCTGAACCTGATGCTCGATCTGCAAGATCGCTACGCCCTGAGCTACCTGTTCATCAGCCACGACCAGGCGGTGGTGAACCTGATGTGCGACGAGGTGCTGGTCTTGCAGGAAGGCCGCGTGGTCGAACGCGGTGCGCCGAGCGAACTGTTTGCCCACGCCCAGCACCCGGTGACGCGCAGCCTGCTGGCCGCGGTGCCGCAGGTGTAGAAGCACAATCGAGTCAACCCCAAGCAAGCGCCATGGCCCAACTCAACGACCTCACCGCCACCGAATTGCTTGCCCTGTATGCGCAGGGCCAGGCCTCGCCGCTCGAAGCCTGCCGCGCCTGTGTGGCTCACATCGAACGTTGGGAGCCGCAGTTGTGCGCCACCTATGGGTTCGACCCCTCCGGCGCGCTGGCCCAGGCCGCGGCCAGCACGCAGCGCTGGCTTGCCGGCACGCCGCAAGGTGCGCTCGATGGCGTGCCCGTGCTGCTGAAGGAAAACATCGCCACCCGCGACGTGCCCATGCCGCTGGGCAGCGCGGCCAGCCTGCTCACGCCGCAGCCGCACGACGCCCCGCCCGCGGCGCGGTTGCGTGGGTCCGGCGCGGTGCTGCTGGGCAAGACCACGATGCCGGATTACGGCATGCTGTCGTCGGGCCTGTCGAGCTTTCACCCGCTCACCCGCAACCCCTGGAACACCGCCACCAACCCCGGCGGCAGCAGCGCCGGCGCCGGCGCCGCTGCAGCGGCCGGTTATGCGCCATTGAACCTGGGCACCGACATCGGCGGCTCGATCCGCCTGCCCGCCGCCTGGTGCGGCGTGTTCGGCCTGAAACCCAGCCTGGGCCGCGTTCCCATCAGCCCGCCCTTTGCCGGCCGCGTGGCCGGGCCGATGACGCGCACGGTGACTGATGCCGCGCTGATGATGCAGGTGCTGAGCCAACCCGATTGGCGCGATGCGATGAGCCTGCCGCATCAAGACGTTGCATGGCTGGATCTGGAGCGCCCGCTGCGCGGCTTGCGCATCGGCCTGCAGCTTGACGGCGGCTGGGGCCTGGCGGTGGACCCCGAGATCAGCCACGCCGTGCGTGCCGCGGCACACCTGTTCGAACGCCAGGGCGCGCAGGTGGCCGAGCTGGCGCCGTACATCACGCGCGCCATGATCGACGGGCTCGACCACTTCTGGCGCATGCGCTCGCACCTGGACATCGCGGCGCTGCCCGCTGAACGCCGCGCACGCATCCTGCCCTACATCCTCGATTGGGTGGCGCCGGCGGCGCGGTACAGCGCGGCCACAGTGTTCAACGGCTACAGCCAGATGGCGGCCATGCGCGACGCCGCAGTGGCCGCCTGCCAGCCGTTTGACTTCGTGCTCTCGCCGGTGGCGCCCATCGCCAGCTACCCCGCCACATTGCCCGGGCCGAGCAATGATGCGCAGCGCCCGTTCGAGCACATCGCTTTCACCGTGGCCTTCAACATGAGCGAGCAGCCGTCGGCGTCGATCAACTGCGGCCACACGGAAAGCGGCGCGCCAATCGGTTTGCAGATCACCGGCCGGCGCCACGACGACCTGGGCGTGCTGCGCCTGGCCCGCGCCTGGGAACAGCTGCGGCCCGCGCAACGGCCCTGGCCGCAGCCGTGAGTGCGCAACTGGTCGATCAACGCGGCAACCCGCAGGGCAGCGCCAGCGCCGCGGCGCAGGCGGCCTGCGAGCAGGCGCTGTGGCGCATGATGGCCTTCTACGATGCGCCGCTGGCCGACCTGGACGCAGCCATCGCCGCCGACCCGGGCTGGGCCTTGCCGCACACCATGAAGGCCGGCTTCCTGCTCAGCCTGACCGAAAGCGCGATGCATGAGCAAGCCATCGCGCATCTGCGCCAGGCCGAAGCCTTGAGCGCATGTGTTGCAACCCCGGCGCCGGCGCGCGAACGCGCCCATCTGCACGCCGTGCAGCTCATTGCCCAGGGCCGCTGGCAGGCCGCCTGCAAGGTCTGGGATGAATTGCTCATCGACCACCCGCGCGACGCCCTGGCCCTGCAATGGGCACAGTTGTGGGACTTCTACCGTGGCGACACCGCCGGCTTGCGCCAGCGCCCGGCGCGCGCGTTGCCCGAGTGGCCCACCGCCGACGCGCTGTACCCGCATGTTTTGGCGCTGTACGCCTTTGGCCTGGAAGAAAGCAACCTGTACCCGCAGGCCGAAGATTGCGGCCGCCGCGCGCTGGAACTCGACCCGCGCGTGCCCTGGGCCATCCACGCCGTGGCGCATGTCATGGAGATGCAGGGCCGGCACGAGGAAGGGGCCACCTGGTTGCGCCAGCGCCAGGCGCACTGGGCCGAAGGCAACGGCTTTGCCGGCCACCTGTGGTGGCACAAGGCGCTGTTCCGCCTGGAGGGCATGGACACTGAAGGTGCCCTGCGCCTGTACGACACGCGCATGGCCGGCGCGCCCTTGCTGATCACGCTGCACCGCGTGGATGCCGCCGCGCTGCTGTGGCGCTTGCACCTGTTGGGCACCGATGTCTCGTCGCGCTGCGCCGAGTTGGTGGCCGGCTGGGGCGAAATGGAACCCGGCTACTACGCCTTCAACGACGTGCATTGGGTGCTGGCCCTGCTGGGCGCGGGCGACGTGGCACGCGCCGAGGCCTGGCTCGCACGTTGCGCCCAGCGCGCCATGGCCGCCGATGAGCGCGGCCGCAGCAACCACCCCCTGGCGCGCGAAGTGGGCGTGCCGCTGCTGCGCGCCCTGCTGGCCCTGGCCAAGGGCGACGCCGACGCCGCCGCGCAAGCGCTGTACAGCGTGCGCGGCAATGCCCAGCGCCTTGGCGGCAGCCATGCGCAGCGCGATGTGATCGACCAGACCTTGCTCGCTGCGGCGTGCACCGGCAACGCCAAGGCCTTGGGCCGGGCCTTGCTCAACGAACGCCTGCTGGCCAAGCCGGCCACGCCGTTGACGCGCCACTGGATGGCGCGGTCAGGCTTGGCGGGGCGCGCGTTCGACGCTTGAGGCGCGGTCAGCGCGCCGCCGGCAGCATCAGGCCGTGCGCCATCACCTCGGCGAAGGCCGCTTCAGCCAGCGGTTTGGCGTACAGGTAACCCTGCGCCAGCGCGCAGCCGCGGGCCAGCAGAAATTCGGCCTGCGCCGCGGTTTCCACGCCTTCGGCCACCAGCTCCAGATTGAGGCTCAAGCCCATGGCGATGATGGCGCTGGTGAGCGCCGTGTCGTGGCCGCTCAAGCCGATGTCCATCACGAAGCTGCGGTCGATCTTCAGCACGTCCACCGGAAAGCGCTTCAGGTAGGTGAGCGATGAATAGCCGGTGCCGAAGTCGTCAATCGCGATGCGCACGCCCAGCGCCTTGAGCGCATGCAGCACGCGGTTAGCGCGGTCCAGGTCGCCCATCAGGCTGCTTTCCGTGACCTCGAACTCGATGTCCTGCGCGCGCAGGCCGTGGCGTTGCAGGGCCCCGGCCACGGTGTGCACCAGGTCATCACCGCCCAGGCTGGCCGCCGCCAGGTTGATCGACACCGGCTGCAGCGTCAGGCCCGCGGCGCGCCAGGCGGCTTGCTGGGCACAGACCTGGCGGATGACCCAATGCGTCATCGGCACGATCAAGCCCGAGTCTTCGGCCACCGGAATGAATTCGCCCGGGTTGACCAGGCCGCGCTGGGGATGCTGCCAACGCATCAAGGCCTCGGCGCCCACCACGCGCCGCTCACGCATCGCGACCTTGGGTTGGTAGACCAGGCGGAACTCGCCGCCATCCAGCGCGCGCTTGAGCTCGCTTTCCAGCGTGGCGCGCAGCAGCACGGCGCTGCCCATGGCGCCGTCATAGAAGCGCACTTGGTCGCGCCCGGCCAGCTTGGCCACGCGCATGGCCGTGCCGGCGCGCCCGAGCAGCGCGTCGGCGTCCTGGCCGTCTTGCGGCGACAGGGCCACGCCGATGCTGCAACTCAGGTTCAGCCGGTGGTCGTGCACCTGCATCGGCAGGGCGATGGCGCGGATCAGGCGTTGGGCCACGCGCAAGGCCTGGTCGGGGTCGCCGACGTCGACCAGCAACACGGTGAACTCGTCGGCGCCCAGGCGCGCCACGGGCTCGTCGGTGTGCTCGCCGATGTTCACGCCCTTCAAGTCACTGGCGCGCACGCAGTCGCGCAGGCGCTGGCCCACCTGCTTGAGCACGTCGTCGGCCACCGGCGCGCCCAGGGTTTCGTTGATGAACTTGAAGCGGTCGATGTCGACCACCAGCACCGCGCTGCACAGCCCGCGGCGCGCCGCATAGGGCAGCCAGTGCTGCGCCATCTCGCGCAGCAGCGAACGGTTGGGCAGGCCGGTGAGGGCGTCGAAGTAGGCCAGGGTGCGGATGCGCTGGTCGGCCTCGACGCGCTGGGTGATGTCCATGCGCACGCCGCGCAGCGCCAACAACTGGCCGCGCGCGTCGCAGTCCACATCGGTTTGCTCGAACAAGCGGCGCACGCTGCCGTCGGGGCGCACGATGCGGAACTCCAGCGCATACGGCCGGCCCTGTTCAAGCGCCTGCTGCATCGCCTGGCGCACCGCGTCGCGGTCTTCCGCGTGCACGCATTCGAGCATGTCGCCCAGGGTGCGCGCCACGCTGTCGGGCAGCATGCCGTGGATGCGGACCATCTCGTCCGAGCATTGCAGCGTGCCCGCTGCGGGCTGCCATTCCCAACTGCCCAGGTGCGCCAGGCGCTGGGCATGGGCCAGCAGCGTCTGGTGTCGCAACGACTCGCTCAGAGTGCGGTGGCTGCGCAGCGCATAGCGCACCTTGTAGGGCAGCAAGTCCCACACGATGGGCTTGGTGACGAAGTCGGTGGCGCCGCTGTCGTAGGCGCGATCAATGGACTCACGGTCGTCGCGCCCGGTCATCACGATGATGGGCAGGTTGCGCCCGTCGGGGTGGCAGCGCAGCCGCTCGCACGCCTGGTGGCCGTTCATGCCGGGCAGCAGCAAGTCCACCAGCACCAGTTCGCAGCCTTCACGCTCGAAGTGCGCCAGGCCGTCTTCGGCATTGCTGGCCTCGACGACTTGCAAGCCGGCTTGCTCCAGGCACTCGCGCACCATCAGGCGCAGCATGGCGTCGTCGTCAATCACCAGCACGCGCTGGTTGGCAAGTTCATTCATGGCGCTGGTTGTTTCAATCTGAACTCGCCAGTTCGGCGCGCAACGCCGCCAGTTCCAGCGCCGCCTGTGCATGCAGGTGTTTGAGTTGCTCGGCGCGCCGCTGCAAGCCACCGAGCTGCCCACTGCGGCATTGCTCCTCGGTGCTGCCCGCCAGCGCCGACAACGCCGCGGCGCCGACCATGGCGCTGGTGGACTTGAGCGAATGCGCCGCGCGCTCGACTTGCTCGCAGCGCTGGCGCGCCAGGCCCTCGGCCAACTTGGCCAGCAAGGCCGGGGTGTCGGCCAAAAACAGATCCACCACGCGCAGCACCAGCCGTGGGCTGGTGCGCGCACCGATGCGCAGGCTTTCCATCAAGGCGTCACGGTCGATCGCGGGCGCGCTGGCCTCAGGTGCCGCCGCCACCGCCGCGGGGGCTTGTGCCTCGCGCACCGGCGCCAGCACCCGCGCCGGCGCCACGCCACGCGGCACGGCCACGAGTGGCACGGCGGGCGCCACCCAGCGCTGCACCGCCGCGCGCAACTGGCCGCGGCGAAAGGGTTTGCCCACGTGGTCGTCCATGCCGGCGGCGATGCAGCGGTCGCGGTCGCCGCTCAGCGCATTGGCCGTCAGGGCCACGATCGGCGTGCGCGGCGTGGCAGCGCGCGTGGACTCGAATTCGCGGATGCGCCGGGTGGCCTCGTAGCCGTCCATCAGCGGCATCTGGCAGTCCATCAACACCAGGTCGAAGGCCTGCGTGGTGAAGCGCTCCACCGCCTCCTGGCCGTTGGCCGCCTGGACGATCGAGCAGCCCATGTCCAGCAGCAGCTCAGTGGCGATTTCGGCGTTGACGCGGTTGTCTTCGGCCAGCAACACGTGCGCGCCCAGCGGCGCGGCAGCGGTGGTGGCGGCCTCGTGCACGGCCTCGC
>JANMYI010000034.1:0-5833 GCA_031381955.1 Burkholderiales bacterium | reverse complement strand
CGGCCTGCAACGGCCCACCGACCGCGACGACCAAATCGCGCCCGAAGAATTCGCCGAGTCGCTGGCTGAACTGGCGCAGGCACGGCTCGTCACCACGCCGGGCCGGCCGCAGGAAGTGCTGCTGAGTGACGACCCGCCTGATGCGCGGGCGCGGCAAGCGTCCGACATGAACAACGACGCGTCCGCTGCCATCAACTACCCCGAATGGGATCACCGCATCCAGGCCTACCGCAGCCCCGGCGCCAGCGTGCACGAGCTGAATGCGCAGGCCGGAGCGCAGCAGTGGGTAGATGACACGCTGGCCGAGCACCGCACGATGCTCGATACGATTCGCCGCCGCTTCGAGATGCTGCGCGCGCAACGCAGCACGCTGCGCCGCCAGCTCGATGGCGATGAGCTCGACCTCGAAGCCTGCATCGACGCCCAGGCCGACTGGCGTGCCGGCCTGGCCATGCCGCAGGCGCTGTACCGCTTGCAACGGCGCACCCGGCGCGACCTGGCCGTGATGCTGCTGATCGACACCAGCGGCTCCACCGACAGTTGGGTTTCGGGCGGCCGGCGCGTGATTGACGTTGAGCGCGAGGCGCTGCTGCTGGTGTGCATCGCCCTGGCCGCGCTGGGCGAGCCCTATGCGGCGCAGGCGTTTTCAGGGCACGGCCCGCAGCGGGTGGTGGTGCGCACCCTGAAACGCTTTGACGAGCCTTACAGCCACAGCGTGGCCACGCGCATCGCCGCGCTCGAGCCCGAGGAGTACACGCGCGCGGGTGCGGCGATTCGCCATGCCAGTGCCACGCTGATGCGCCAAAGCGCCACGAACCGCTTGCTGCTGCTGCTGTCTGACGGCAAACCCAATGATGTGGATGTGTACGAGGGCCGCTACGGCGTTGAAGACATGCGCCGCGCGGTGGTCGAGGCGCGGCTGCAGGGCATTGCGCCGTTCTGCCTGACCGTGGACCGCCAGGCCGCCGCCTACCTGCCGGGCGTGTTCGGCGCGCACCACTACGCCATGCTGATGCAACCCGCGATGCTGCCCAGCGTGCTGCTCGATTGGATGCGGCGCTTGCTGATGATGTGACGCTGCGCGCCGCGCGGCACCTGAACCGCGGCGCCACAATCGCCGGCGGCTGGTGCCAAGACCGGCTTGCCCAAGCCCACACGTCTGACTGCAAATCACCCCATGAGGATCGCCATTCTTGGCGGCGGCCACGGCTGCTACGCCGCCGCCGCCGACCTGTCTGAAGCCGGGCACGAGGTGCGCTTGTGGCGCCGTGATGCGGCGGCGCTGCAAGCCGTGATCGACGCCGGCAGCATCCTGCTCAAAGACGCCGCGGGCAGCCGCGAAGTGCCCATCGCGCTGGCCACGGCCGACATCGCCGCGGCATTGCAAGGCGCCCAGTTGGTGCTGGTGCCATCACCCGCCACGGCGCAGGCCGACATCGCGCGTGCCATGGCGCCGCACCTGGTGGCGGGCCAGGTGGTGTTCCTGCCACCGGGCAGCTTTGGCAGCCTGGTCATGTCGCGCATCGTGCGCGCCGCGGGCAACGCAGCCGATGTGGCCTGGGCCGAAACCGGCACGCTGCCTTACCTGGCACGCAAGCATGGGCCGCGGGAAGTGAGCATCACCGTGCGCGCGCTGCGCCTGCCCACCGGCGTGTACCCGGCGCGGCACGGTGCGCTAACCATTGACGTGATTCGCGACGCCTACCCCAGCGTGCACGGCTGCGGCGATGGGCTGTCGGGCGCGTTGATGAACGCCGGCCCCGTGATTCACCCGCCGCTGATGGTGATGAATGCCGCGCCACTGCAAGCTTTCGACAAGTGGGACATCCACAGCGAAGGCACGCAACCCGCCGTGCGCGCGGTGACGGACAAGCTCGACCTGGAACGCATCGCGGTGCGCGAAGCGCTGGGCTACGGCGCGCCGCACTATCCGTTGGCCGACCATTACAACAACGACCGGTGGATGTACGGCGATGCGCACATGAAGCTGCAAAAGAGCGGCGACTGGCGCGAGCACATCGAGCTGCACACGCACCGCTACATCAGCGAAGACACCGAGCTGGGCCTGGCGTTGCTGGCCAGCGTGGCGCGCTGGGCACAGGTGGATGCACCCATTGCGCAGGGCTTGTTGGCCATCGTGGGCGGTTTCCTGGGGCGTGATTTGCGCCGTGGCGAACGCACGCTTGAAGCCATGGGCCTGGCCGGCTTGTCGCGGCTTGAGTTGCAGCAGTTGCTGCATGAAGGCGAATAGCACATGGCCCGTTTCGCAGCCATTGGCGCCGGGCGCATGGGCCGGGGCATTGCCGTCGCGCTGGCCTACGCCGGGCACCGCATCGCGTTGGTGGATGTGCGCGTGCGCACGCCGGCTGCCTGGGCGCAGTTGCAAGCCGAGGTGCTGGCCGAAGTGCACGCTGCGTTGCACGGCCTGGCGCAACTGGGCACGCTGCCAGCAGAGCAGATCAGCGCGGTGGCGGCGCGTGTGCAACTCGTGGATGCCGCCGGCGCACCGGCCGCACTGGCCGCTGCCGAGTTGCTGTTCGAAGCCGTGCCCGAAACCCTGGCCGCCAAGCGCGAGGCCTTTGCTTGGCTGAACGAACACTGCTCGCCCACGGCCATCATCACCTCCACCACCAGCAGCATGCTGGTGACGCAACTGGCTGACATGGTGCACGGCCCCGAGCGCTTCTTGAACATGCACTGGCTGAACCCGGCCTACATCATCCCGGTGGTGGAACTTTCCACCCACTCAGGCTTGGCCCCCGCCGTGCTGGCACGCACCAAGGCGCTGATGGCAGAGATCGGCAAGCTGCCGGTGGTGTGCGGGCCCACGCCCGGCTACATCGTGCCGCGGCTGCAAGCGCTGGTCATGAACGAGGCCGCGCGCATGATCGAAGAGGGCGCGGCCACGGCCGAAGAGATCGACAAGGCCACGCGCTACGGCCTGGGCCTGCGCTTTGCCGCCATCGGCGTGGTCGAGTTCATCGACTTCGGCGGCATCGACATCCTGCACCACGCCAGCCGCGAAATGGCGCAAAGCATCGACGCCGCGCGCTACGCCGCGCCGGCCAACGTGGGCCGCATGGTGGGTGAAGGCCAGCTCGGGCTGAAGACGGCCAGCGGCTTTCACGACTACGCCGGCCGCGACCTGCCGGCCTACCGCCACGACGTTCTGGCGCGGGTGCTGGGCCTGCTACAGCATGCCGGGCTGTGGCGCCCACCGGCCCCTGAGACGTTATCCTGAGCCTTCCCGCCAACAGAGCACCACGAGGAGCAATACGATGATCCAACGCAAACGCCTGCTGCCGTTTTCCACGACTCTGGCCCTGTGCTTGAGCTTACTTGGCGGCGCGCCCGCGCTGGCCCAAGAGGTCACGCTCAAGGCGGTGAACGCCTTCCAGGAAGGCACCTACTACGCGCGCAACTTCGAGCGCTTCGTGAAGAAGGTGAACGACGAAGGCAAGGGCATCGTGCAGATCAACTACCTCGGCGGGCCGAAAGCGATCCCGACCATGGAACAAGGCGCCGCCCTGCGCAACGGCGTGGTTGACTTGTCCAACACCACCACCTCGTTCATTGCCGGCACCTCGCCCGAAAGCCTGGCGCTGAACTACGCCACCGTGCCCTGGGCCGAGATGCGCAAGAACGGCACGGTCGATCACCTGAACAAGCTGATGCTCGAAAAAGGCCTGTACTACTACGCCCGCACCGGTGACGGCGTGCCGTATCACATCTACCTGAACAAGAAGATCGACAAGGCTGACTTGACGGGTTTGAAGATCCGCATCGCACCCATCTACCGCGAGTTCTTCACCAAGCTCGGTGCTTCGGTGATGCAGGTGGCGCCGGGCGAAGTGTTCACCGCGCTCGACCGCGGCGTGGTTGACGGTTACGGCTGGCCGCTGCTGGGCATTTTTGATCTGGGCTGGCACGAGAAGACCAAGTACCGCGTTGACCCGGGCTTCTACAACATCGAGCTGGGCATCGTGTTCAGCGCCAAGGCCTGGAATGCGCTCATGCCGGCCCAGCGCGAGTTCCTGAACAAGCAGGTGCCGTGGGTCGAAGCCATGAACGCCGACATGGCCGCGAAGGACGCGCCGGCCGACATCAAACGCCAGGCTGAAGCCGGCATCCAGGTGATCAAGCTGCCAGACGCTGAAGCCAAGCGCATGCTGGCGCTGGCGCAAGAGTCAGGCTGGGCCGGCATCCTGGCCACCAGCCCGCAACATGGTGCGCAACTCAAGAAGTTGATGGCGCCTTGAGCCTGCTTGGCCCCTGCTCGGGGCTTCGTTGCCGCCCGCCGCCGCGGGTGGCTTTCTTGACCATGATTGGAGAACGCCGTGACCCCCGTTGCCCAGACTCATCACCGTGAACCCACCCCACGCGCGCCTTGGTTGGCGCGTGCTGCCGCCGCCACGCTGGCCTGCGCTTTGCTGGCCGTGCCCTTGGCGCCGGTGGCCGCAGACGAAGGCCACAACGGCCACAGCGCCGCGCTATGGAAGCTGATCTCGAAGTCGCGCCTGATCGATCTTTCCCACACCTGGGACAGCCAGTCGCCCATCGCCTCGGTCAACCCGCCGTACAACTTCAGCCTCGCCGCCACGCATGCCAACACGCGCGGCACCTTCGGCGACAACGCGCAGCTTTCGTTCACCTCTGAAGTCATGCAGTGGAGCGGCCAGCATGGCGCGCCGAGCATCGACGCGCTCGGCCACATCGGCCACGACGGCAAGCTCTTTGGCGGGGTCGATGCCGCCGCGGCTACGGCCAACCCGGCTGGCCTGGGGGCGTCCGGCGTCGGCGGCCATCTGGCGATCGACAAGTTCCCGAATGACTTGCTGATCAACCGCGCCGTCTTGCTTGATGTCGCTCACGTGGTGATGGGCGGGTCGAACCCGCTGCCGCCAACGTTCGAGATCACGGCACAGCATTTGATGGACGCCGAACGCGCGCACGGCGTGCGCATCCGCAAGGGCGACACGGTGTTCATCCGCACCGGCTGGGGTGCCTATTTCGCCAACCAGCAAGCCTTGTACGCAGGCGCCTCCTCGCCCGGGCCGGGCGTGGGCGCGGCCGACTACCTGATCAGCCGCGGCGCGCGCATCGTCGGCAACGACACCTTGACGTTCGAGCAGCGCCCGCCCATCGCCACGGTCGACGGCAAGTTCCAGGTCTTCCCGGTGCACATGCGGCTGATTCCCGACCACGGCGTGTTCATCATCGAGAACCTCAACCTCGAAGAACTCTCGGCCGCTCGCGCCTATGAGTTCACCGTGGTCACGCCGCCGCTGAAGGTGCGCGGCGGCACCGGCTCGGCGCTGCGTGCCTTTGCGCTGGTGACGAAGAGAGACTGAGCTTGCGCCGCCCGAACCAAACGAGTTGGGAGCGGCGGCGATAAGTGCTGCCGCTTCACGCGCTTCAAGCGCCTACGCAACGCTGATGCGCGGCTGTGGCGGCGTGGCCGCCACGGTGGTGGGCTTCATCACGCTGATGGTGTGCTGGGATGTGATCGGCCGCAACCTCGGGCTGGGCACGCTGCCCTGGATCAACGAAGTCACCGAATACGCACTGCCCGTGGCCACGCTGGCTGCTGCACCGTGGTTGATGTGGCGCAACCAGCATGTGCGACTTGATTTGCTGGGGGCCATGCTCTCGCCCACCGCACAGCGCCGGGTGGATCGTCTGGCCTCGACTGTCGGCCTGGTCATCAGCTTGCTGGTGGTGTGGTACGGCATGCGCATGCTGCTCGACAGCCGTGGCGCCGGCAGCCTGGTGATGAAGGCGCTGGTGTTCCCGGAATGGTGGTTGTTCGTGCCGGTACCGATCGGCTTTGGCT
>JANMYI010000022.1:0-2459 GCA_031381955.1 Burkholderiales bacterium | reverse complement strand
GGCGAGCCGCGCGGGCGCGAGCAAGTGGCGCTCTGGCGTGCGCAGGCGCGAGCCGGGCAGTGGCGCGAGGTGTTCAGCGACTTGATGACGCGGCACTACGACCCGCTGTACCAGCGCTCGCTGGCACGCAGCTTTGCGCAGCTTGCATCCGCCCAGGTCGTGGCGCTGGCAGATGGCGGCGAAGTTGCGCTAAGCGAAGCGGCGCGGGAGTTGGTGGCGGCGCCTTGACGTAGCGAGGCCGTCCTCAGGACGGCTTTGCGTCCAGGCCGCCCGGCCAGAGCGCTTGCAAGCGCACTGGCGTAAGCAAGGCGAGAGACCGTCCTGAGGACGGTCTCTCGTCCAGCGCCCTGCCGCTTGCAAGCGGCAGGGCGTGCGCAAGGCACAAAACAGGCCGCAGGGCCTGTTTTGCGTCCGAGCGCACTACCCCATGTGCATGCCGCCGTTGCAGCTGAAGTCGGCGCCGGTGGAAAAGCCCGAGTCTTCACTCGCCAGCCAGGCCACGATGGAGCCGATTTCTTCGGGCTTGCCCAGGCGCTTGACCGGAATGGTGGCGACGATTTTTTCCAGCACTTCGGGCTTGATGGCGCGGACCATGTCGGTGCCGATGTAGCCCGGGCTCACGGTGTTCACGGTGACGCCCTTGTTGGCCACTTCTTGCGCCAACGCCATGGTGAAGCCGTGCATGCCGGCCTTGGCCGCCGAATAGTTGGTCTGCCCGGCCTGGCCCTTTTCACCATTGACCGAGCTGATCTGGATGATGCGGCCCCAACCCTTTTCAACCATGCCCGGCACCACTTGCTTGGTGACGTAGAACATGCTGTTCAGGTTGGTGTCGATCACCGCCTTCCAGTCTTCCGGGCTCATCTTCAGGAACATGCGGTCGCGCGTGATGCCGGCGTTGTTCACCAGCACGTCGATCGAGCCGTGCGAGGCCACGGCCTTGGTGAAGGCTTCGACCGTGCTTTCCCAATCGGCCACGTTGCCCACCGAGGAGTGAAAGGTGTAGCCCAGGGCCTTTTGCTCATCGAGCCACTTGTTGAAATCACGGCTGGGGCCGCAGCCAGCAATGACCTTGAAGCCTTCTTTGTGCAGGCGCTGGCAAATGGCGGTGCCGATGCCACCCATGCCGCCCGTGACGTACGCTAGTTTCTGTGCCATGTTTTGGTCTCCGTTGGTTGCGAAGTGATCGCGCTGCTAGGGTGGCGCCACCTGACTTTGCCGTCAAGCCCGCCACCGCCGCAACACGCAAAAAATCTTCAGGCCGCTTGCTTCACATAGCGGCCCGGCGCCGGTTCGATGGCCGGGAAGCGGCGGCTGCCCGGTGCCTTGGGCGCGGCAAGCTGCTTGCCGCCATGACCCTTTAGCCAGCCCGACCAATCAGCCCACCAACTGCCGGGCACCGCCTTGGCGCCAGTCATCCAGTCGTCAGCGGCTGCGGGCAATGTGTCTTGCACCCAGTAATTGCGCTTGTTGCTCGAAGGCGGGTTGATGACGCCGGCAATGTGGCCCGACGCACCCAGCACGAAGCGCTTCTTGCCGTTCAAGATTTGCGTCGTGCCATAGGCCGCCTGCCAGGGCACGATGTGGTCTTCGCGCGAGGCATACACATACACCGGCGCCTTGATCTTGCCCAGATCGAGCTTTTCACCACAGACGGTGAGCTTGCCGGGAATCTTCAATTCGTTCTGCAGGTAGGTGTGGCGCAGGTACCAGCAATACATCGGGCCGGGCAAGTTGGTGGAGTCACCGTTCCAGTACAGCAGGTCGAACGCCGGTGGCGCCTCGCCCTTGAGGTAGTTGCTGACGACGTAGTTCCACACCAGGTCGTTCGGGCGCAGCATGCTGAAGGTGGTGGCCAATTCCTTGCCTTTGAGCAGCTTGGGGCCACCAGATGCGGCCGTGCCCAGCGTGGCTTCGCGCTGCTTCACCGAAGCTTCGTCAATGAAGACTTCAAGCACGCCGGTGTCGCTGAAGTCGAGCAAAGTGGTCAGCAGGGTGAGTGAGTGCGCCGGCTGTTCACCGCGCGCGGCGAGCACGCCCAAGGCGGTGCTCAGAATGGTGCCGCCGACGCAAAAGCCCAGCGTGTTGAGGGTGGCGCTGCCGGTGAGCTCTCGCACCACGTTGACGGCGCGGATGGCCCCGTGCTCGATGTAGTCGTCCCAGGTGCGGTTGGCCAGCGACTCATCGACATTGCGCCAGCTCACCACGAACAGCCGGTGGCCCTGCTCGACGGTATAGCGGATCAGCGAGTTGTTGGGCTGCAAGTCCATGATGTAGAACTTGTTGATGCAGGGCGGCACGAACAACATCGGCCGCTCGTAGACCTTGGCACCCAGCGGCTTGTATTCGATCAGCTGCAACAGCTCGTTTTCAAACACCACCGTGCCTTCGGGGGTGGCCACGTTGCGGCCCACTTCAATCGCGGTTTCGTCGGTCTGCGAGACATGGCCCTTGCGCAC
>JANMYI010000021.1:0-3652 GCA_031381955.1 Burkholderiales bacterium | reverse complement strand
TCGTAGATGCCGTCGCCGAAGGTGAAGCCCCGATCGAGCACCGAAACCTTGGCCTCGTTCAATGGCAGGTAGGCGCCGTTGAGGTAGCACAGCGTACTTGGCAACTCAGCGCTCATCGCAGTGCTCCTTGGTTATTTACTTGATCCACAACCGAATTGCATCCCAGGCGCGGCCGAAAATGCCGGCCAACTCCACCGGCTCCAGCACCACCAGCGGCACGGTGGCAAGCAGCGTGCCGGCGGCGGTCTTGATCTTGACGTTGCCCACCACCTGGCCCTTTTGCAGCGGCGCAATCAGCGGGTCGGTGCGTTCGATTTCGGTCTTGAGTTTGTCGCCCTCGCCTTTCGGCACAGTGATCATCAAAGGCCCCGCCGTGCCCAACTGGGCCTGCTCGGCGCGGCCCTTCCACACCCTGGCACTGGCCAGCGGCTTGCCGGCGTCAAACAACTTCACCGCGTCCCACGCCTGGTAGCCCCAGTTCAGCAACTTCTGGCTTTCCGCCGCCCGGGCTTCGCGCGACGCCGCGCCCAGCACCACGCTGAGCAGGCGGCGTTTGCCGTTGGGGAATTCGCGCACCGCGCTGGCGATGAGGCAGTACCCGGCGGTGTCGGTGTAGCCGGTCTTCATGCCGTCAACCGTGGGGTCGCGCCCGAGCAGCATGTTGCGGTTGTCCTGCGCAATCTTGTTGAACGCGAAATTGCGAATCGAGTAGTTGGGATAGAAGCTCGGGTGGTCGGTGATGATCTTCACCGCGATCAACGCCATGTCGCGCGCCGACGAATAGTGGCCGGGCTCCGTCAGGCCGGTGACGTTCTTGAACTGCGTGTTCTTCAGCCCCCAGGCCTGCGCCTGGCGGTTCATCATGGCGACGAAGTTTTCCAGCGTGCCGCCCACCGCCTCGGCCAGCGCCACCGAGGCGTCGTTGCCGCTTTGCACGATCATGCCTTTGAGCAACTCGTCCACCTTGGGCGTCATCGTGGTGTCGATGAACATCAACGAGCCGCCGCCCTTGCGTTCGGCCCAGGCGCGCAGCGACACCGGCAGCGTCTGCTCCAGCGTGAGCTTCTTGTCGCGCAGCGCGTTGAACACCAGGTAGGCAGTCATCAGTTTCGTTAACGATGCCGGGTCGGCCTGCACATCAGCGCCGCGTTCGGCCAGCACCTGGTTGCCGCTCAGGTCGTACAGAAGGTACTGCCGCGCGGCGATTTCTGGCGGCTGTGGCGCCTGGGCGCGGGCCGTGGAGGTGAGCGTCAGCAACAAGGCCAGCGCCAGGGCAAGGGTTCGGATCATGGGCGTAAGCAAGGAAAGGAGAGACTTCTGCGCCAGCCATGCGAACGCCGCGGAACCGGCTTTGCCGGGCCGCTGGCGTTGCCCCCTCGAGGGGGCGCGCGAAGCGCGTAGGGGGTGGTCCATCTCAGACCCGCAGGCCGGCCACCACGAGGGACTTCAACAAAGGCAACTGGCCATGGAAGAAATGGCCCACGCCGGGCAGCACCGTCACTGGCTGCACTTGCGGGCGGGCCCAGTCAAGCACCGCCGCCAAGGGCACCACATCGTCGGCCTCGCCTTGAATCACCAGGCTGCCCGCCGGCACGCCCGGCATGGCAAAGCGGCTCGCCGCCGGGCCCACCAGCACCAGTTGCGCTGCCGGTGTGCCAGTGGCGGCCAAGGCCTGCGCCGCCTGGGCCGCCACGAAGCCGCCAAAAGAAAAACCGGCCAGCACCAGCGGCAGGCCAGGCTGGGCAAAGGCCGCAGCCACGGCCAGCGTGTCTTGCACTTCGCCCACGCCGTCGTCATGCACCCCGGCTGAGGCCCCGACGCCGCGGAAGTTGAAGCGCACCGCCGTCAAACCGGCTTGCAAAAACGCCCGGGCCAGGGTCTGCGCGACCTTGTTATCGAGATTGCCGCCGTGCAGCGGGTGGGGGTGGCAAACCACCGCCACGCCGCGCGATGAGGCGGGCGCATCGACGGCGCATTCAATCGCGCCGGCCGGCCCGGCGATGGCCTGGCGCTGCGTGCTGGCGTTCATGCGTTTTCAGCGGCCAATGGCCGGGTCCAGCAACAGCCGCTTGACGACGCGGCCGCCGGCCAGATGGGACTCAACGATCTCGTCGATGTCTTCATGGTCGACATACGTGTACCAAGTCTCGTGCGGATAGACCACCAACACCGGCCCGCCGGCGCAACGATCCAGGCAACCCGCCTTGTTCACGCGCACCTTGCCCGGGCCGGCCAGGCCGGCCGCCTTCACCTTGCGTTTGCAATGATCGAACGCGGCTTGCGCGCCCTGCTTGGCGCAACAGGCCTCGCCGCTGTCGCGCTGGTTCAAGCAGAAGAAGACATGCTGGTCGTAATAACTCATGCGCGGGATTGTAGGTAGGCGGGGTCAGGCGCCTGTCGCACCCTGGCGCTATTCGCGGCTGCTCAAGCGCACCAGCAGCCAGCCCATGGCCGCGTACGGCCACAGCCAACCCACCCACAGGGCCAGGCCGTTGAAGCGGATGAAGCGGCCCTGCTCCCAGGCCTGCAAGCTTTGGGCGAAGTACGGGTCAGCCGGTGCCTGCACCACCAGCACCACCAGCGCAGTGAGCACCAACAGGCCCAGCGCCGCGGCGGGCTTGGGCGCCAGCCCAACCAGCAGCGCGGCCAGCAACAGGGCCAGCGACCAGGCCAATGGGGTCAGCGGCGTGAACCAGGCCAAGGCATGCTCAGGGCCGAAACTCAGTGCGGTGGACAAGGTGGTGGCCGCAAAGCCCAGTGCCAGCGCGCCCAGCACCAGCACGCCGCGCCGCCAGCTACCGCGGGCCACACAAAACGCCAGCAGGCACGGTGCCAGCAGGCCGAGCAGTTGCACCAAGCCGTCGCTGAACGGCGCCAGAGGTTGGGGCAGCACGTGGCCCAGGTCGACCGACGTCTTGAACCATGGCAGCCAACTCGTCTCATCCAGCCACTCGGCAGCCCACTCGCCCAGGCGGCTGCCCACGTGGCCCAGGCCCAGCGGCACGGGCGCTGGAAACAGCAGGCCCACCGGCCACAGCGCCAGCAGCGCCACCGCGCCGGCGCTGTCGCGTACGAACCAACGTTCGCGCACGATCTGCCAACGCTGCAACACACCCACCCGGTGCAGTGCCCACGCCAGGCCGACGCCGATACACGCGCCAGCCGTGTTGAGCGCCCAGTCCACGGCCGAGGGGTGGCGCCCGGGCAAGAAGGTCTGGATCAATTCAGTGCTGTACGACAGCAGCGCCGCTGACAGCCCAGCGCGCAGCAGCGCTGGCACGCCGCGGCGGCCGCGGCGCGCACCAGCGAGGTACAGCAACCCGCCCAGCGGCAAGTAGCCCAACAGGTTGGACACCACGTCGAACGGGTCGCGCCAAGGCGGCCAGGGCAACACCAGGAAGGCCAGCGCCGTGCTGCCCGGCGGCCAGCGCCAAGGGCCGAAGGGGTACAGGCTGGCATACAACACCAGCGCGGTGTAGGCCCAGGTCAGCGGGCCGGCGGAACTGCGAGGCGAACTGCGCACAGCCCTCAGAGGGTGTTGACGAAATGAATGGCACCCGTGCCGGAGTGGGGCCGGGCGCGGGGGGTGGCGCGGGGCGCGGGCCCGGGGGGTGGGCCGGGCCCGCGGCGGCCCCCCCCCCCCCGCCCGGTG
>JANMYI010000017.1:0-1739 GCA_031381955.1 Burkholderiales bacterium | reverse complement strand
GTGTCGGCCACCGAGGCGGTGCGCCTCATCAACCGCGAGAAGGCGGTGCTGATCGATGTGAGCGAGCCCGCCGAATTCGCTGCCGGCCACGCCGCCGGCGCGCGCAATGTGCCGCTGGCCGGCCTGGCAGGCGCCAAGGCCCTGCCCACGAACAAGACCTTGCCGGTGGTGCTGGTGTGCCCCACCGGCGCGCGCGCGCGCCGCGCGGCAGCGCAGTTGCGCGCAGCGGGCCATGAAAAGGCCAGCGCCCTGGCCGGTGGCCTGGCGGCCTGGCGCGAAGCGAGCCTGCCGGTTGAAAGGGCTTGACGCGCGGCGCCAACGCGCCGCGCGGGCCCGCGCCAGAATCCGCCCGCTTTGCAACCTGACTAGGATTGATGCATGAATGCCGTGCGCATGTACACGACCCAGACCTGCCCCTATTGCGTGCGCGCCAAAGCCCTGCTTGTGCAGCGCGGCGTGGCGCAGATTGAAGAGATCCGCATCGACCTCGACCCGGTGCAGCGCGACCAGATGATGGCCAGCACCGGGCGGCGCACCGTGCCGCAAATCTTCATCGGCGCCACCCATGTGGGCGGGTGTGACGAGCTGATGGCGCTGGACCGCAGCGGTGGCCTGGCGCCGCTGTTGGCCGGGACATAATCCGCCCCTTTTTTCAAGCCCTGCGCCTGTCTTGCCCGCGCGCCCACCGGCGCCGGGCGCCACGTTCAACCCGAAAGCCCCCGCACCATGGCCGAAGCCGACCTGACCCCCGTGTTCCAGATCCAACGCATGTACTTGAAGGACTTGTCGTTGGAGCAGCCCAATTCGCCGCAGATCCTGCTTGAGCAGCAAGCCCCGGCGGTGGACATCAACCTGTCGATGGGCGCGCAGAACGTGGCTGACGGCATCTTTGAGGTGACGGTGACGGCCACGGTGACGACCAAGGTTGCCGACAAGACGCTGTTCCTGGTGGAAGCCAAGCAGGCCGGCATCTTCGAGATTCGCAACGTTCCAGAAGAGCAGATGCAAGGCATCGTGAGCATCGTGTGCCCGCAGATGATCTACCCCTACCTGCGCGCCATCGTGTCCGACGTGTGCACGCGCGCCGGATTCCCGCCCATCTTGCTGACGGAAGTGAACTTCCAGGCCATGTTCGAGGCGCAGCAAGCGCAGGCCCCTGCAGTGGGTGGCAACGGCGCGTCGCGCATCATCACCAGCGCTTGAGCGCAGCGGCGTGGCGCGAGCGCTGCGGGCATGAAGATCGCCATCTTCGGCGCCGGCGCCTGGGGCACGGGCCTGGCGGTGGCCACCGCGGCGCGCCACGACGTGGTGTTGTGGACGCGCACTGCGGGCCAGGCGGCGAGCCTGAACGCGCAGCGCAGCAACGAGCGCTACTTGCCGGGCGTGACCTTGCCGCCGGCGCTGCGCAGCAGCGCGGATTTGTCAACGACCGTGTCGCACGCACAAGGCGGTTTGGCGATCATCGCCACGCCGATGGCGGCGCTGCGCGAAGTCTTGAACGCCTTGCCCGTGGCGCAGCCGGTGTGGTGGCTGTGCAAGGGCTTCGAGCAAGGCACGCAGCAACTCGGCCATGAAATCGCGCGCGAGCTGCGGCGCGCGGCGCCGTGCGGCGTGTTGTCTGGCCCGAGCTTCGCCATCGAGGTGGCGCGCGGCCAACCCACCGCACTGGTCGCGGCCAGCGCCGACGCCGCGTGGTGCGAGCAGGCCGTGGCCGCGCTGCACGGCACCCACTTGCGCAT
>JANMYI010000004.1:0-4018 GCA_031381955.1 Burkholderiales bacterium | reverse complement strand
GTTGTAGGCCTTGGCGTTGTACAGCTTGCCCCAGGTGTATTCAACGATGGGCTTGGCCGCCACGCTGGCCGGGTCGGCCACGCCGCGAACCTTGCCGTACTCGTACAGGCTGGGGCCGATGGTGCCGAAGGAGATCTCGGCCTTGGCAAGCTGGTGTTTGTAGCAGTTGCCGCCGTTGGCGCTGGTGGCGGCGGAAGCGTCGCTCCAGGTCATGCCGCGGCCGTTCTGCGCCAGCTTTTCGCCTTCGCGCCAGTCGCCGATGAAGGCGCCGTCAGCAGGCATCTTCACCGTCGCCAGGTTGGCCGCTTCAATCGCCTTGGCGCGGGCCTCGGGCAGGTCTTTGCCTTGCGCCTTGGATCATTCGTCGTTCGAGGCGTCTTGCTGCAAGCGCTCGACCGAGGCAATGCCCTGGTCGCGGAACGAGGCCTTCATCATGTCGGCCATCAGCGCGTCGTAGTTGGGGGCCGGCGCGATGGCCGCACAACCGGCAAGCGCCCACAGCGCGGTAGCCATTGAAACCAGTTTGAATTTGTTCATGTTGCTTGTCGATCAGCGCTTGAGGGCCGGCGCCACTGACAGCGCACCCTGGGCATTGACGCCCATGTAGCTGGACAGCGCAATCGTCACGTCAGACGCATAACCAGGGAACGGAAAGCGCTGCTGGCGAAAGCAGTCATTCAGCCGCCGCTGCATGCCCCACATTTCGCCGCTGCTCACGCGGTAGGCGGGCCAGGCGGCGTAGCCGATGCCGTCGCCGGGGTTCTTCGTCAGCTCGGGCAGGTCTTGCATGCGGATGCGTTTGCCCGCTTCGCCATGACACGAGGCGCACGAAAAATCGTACGGCCCGGCGCGGTAGAAGAAAGCGCGCTTGCCGAGTTCGGCCATCTTGCGTTCTTCGCCGTGGCCTTGCGGCAGGTTGAACTTCAGGCCGCGCGACTGTGCCGAAACCCAGGCCACGAAGCCTTCGATGTTGACTTGCTCACCGCGGCCGAACGGTGTGCTGGCGATTTCAGCGGCATTGAAGCCCTGCAGCGTTTCCATGCAGGTCAACAGGCGTGATTCGAGATCTTGCACGCGTTTTGTGTCAGCAAAGTAGCGTGGCAATTCGACGAAAGCGCCCTTCACCACACCCGGCCCCTTGCCCAGATCGCAGCGTTCGAGGGAGGCATTCTTCGGCCCGCGTTTGTGCGCCCACAAGGCCTCGCCCTTGGCTTCGAACAATTCGGCGGGGTTGCCGTCTTCGAGCATCTTGCGGTATTCGGCAATGCCATCGGCGGCTGATTTGGTTTGCGCCGTGACGGCCGTGCACAGCAGCACGGCGCTCACCACCAGGATTGTTTTCATGCGCGTGTATCCAAAGTGACGCATCGGGGGCGGGTTCAGGAAACGACAGCCTCGTCGGTGCGCTTCTCACCTCTGTTGTCGACCCAGCTCACGCTCACCTTGTCGCCCGCCTTGGCGCCCTTGACCACGAACTGCATGAACGGGTTCTTCGACACGGCCGGGCCCCATTGCGCAGTCATCACGGTCTTGCCATTGAGCTGCGCCGTCACGTCCTGGATGTGCCAAGCCGGGATGACCTTGCCGGCGGCATCCTTGCGCAGGCCGGTTTCCATTTCGTGGCTCATCAGCACACGCACCGTGGCTTTGTCGCCAGCAACTTGAGCGCGAATGCGCATCGGATCTGCCATGTTGATCTCCTCAGTAAATGATTGACGTGAACGTCAGCCGTGCACCATCAAGCGGCCGCCGCGGATCCGGCTTTGCCGGGCCGCCAGCGGTGCCCCCTTGAGGGGGAGCGGCGAAGCCGCTTCGGGGGTGATTCACGTTACCCGCCGCAGCCGCCAAGAGTGACTTTGACTTCCTTTTGCGCGAACAGCACCTTGCCATCGTTCATGATGGCCACGGCAAAGACGTTCGAAGACTGGCCCATCTTCACGCGCGTGGAGATGTTGGCTTCAATGGCGTCGGTGACGTCGAACATCGCCGCCAGCATGGCGGGGTTCTTTTCCACCAACAGCAGCAAGCGCTTCACACCCGGCAGCGTGCTTGCGGCGCCGATGGGCACCACGGCACCGTTTTCAGCGATGTCCGGGCCGGTGATGGTCACGTCCTTGCTCTCGGCAGGGGTGCCGGCGCCAAGGGCCTTCATCAACTCGGGCATGGACTTGGCGGCGAAGGCGCCGGTGTTGTAGCCGGCGGCTTGCGCGTGCGCCAACCCAGGCAACGCGCCCACGGCAGCGAGCATTGCTGCGACCGTGGCCGAATGGGAAAGCATCTCTCGACGGGTTTGCATTTCGATCTCCTTGATCCGAATATCGTAGTCATGAACTTTAAGCTGCGTGAAGCGGATGACGCCGTACCCCACTTGGGTCATGCGCCCGGGCTACTTCCTCATGCCCTGCGCCAACCACTGGGCAATCAACCTGGCCTCGGCCTCGCTCAATGCTTGCGGCGGCATGGGCATGGTGCCCCAGACGCCAGAACCACCGGCCTTGATTTTTGCGGCGAGGTACTCCACCGCATCAGCGCGGTTGGTGTGCTGCTTGGAGATCTCGCGCAAGCCGGGGCCGATCAGTTTGTTCTCCATGCCGTGACACGCCATGCAGCTGTACTTCTGTGTCAAGCCGATGGCAGCGGCGGCACCCGCAGCGGCTGGCGCGGGCGCTGCCGACACCGGCTTGGTGGTGGTCTCAGCGCCATGCTGAGCACCAATGGCGCGGTTTTGTTCGGCCAGGTTGCCATGCGCATCCCGTGCATGGTCGGGCAGGAACGACGCCAACCTGGTTGGCCCGGGGCAATTCTTCATGCAGGCCAGGGCCATCACGTCGGGCTTGCGCTTGCTCTGGCCGGCGCCCGGCCACAGCGCATGGTCGGTGGTGGTGCCATGGCGGTTGGGCAAGCGTTCTTGCACCTCGGTAATGTTCTGGTCGGTCAGCGTGAAGTCGTCAGGCAGCACATCACCCAGGTTGAGGATGTAGGCCGTGACGGCATACACCTCTTCGACCGAGAGCGTCTTCGGTTGCGCCCACGGCATGGCGCGGTTGATGTAGTCCCACAGCGTGGACACGCTGGACAGCTTCATCAGCGTGGTGCGGCCCGGGAACGACGGGTCGTTCAGCCGCGCGACGCGGCCGGTCTTGATGTCGGCTTGCGTGGCGCCGCCAACGATCGGGCTGAAGAATTCGTTGCTCTCGCCAAACACGCCATGGCACGACGCGCACTTTGCCTCCCACACTCCCATGCCCTTGGCCACGCTGCCCGCACCCTTGGGCAGGCCTTTGAAGTCGGGCCGCACATCGATGTCCCAGGCCGCGACTTCCTTGGCCGGGGCCGCGCGGCCAACGCCGGGGTAGGCTGCGCTGAGCGCCTGAGTCTGCGCCGGCGCCGCAGCGGCCGCCAGCAGCAGCAGCGCCGTGGTGAGGTCACGCCAACTGAACATTCTTCACCTCGCCGCTGTCTTGCACCAGCCAGGTCTGGATGGCATGGTTGTGATAGATCGAACGCGAGCCGCGCACGGCACGCAATTGCTGGTAGCTTGGCTGCACATAGCCGGTTTCATCAGTGGCGCGGCTTTGCACCAGCGTGGCCTTGCCGTCCCAGACCCAGTCGATGTTGAAACGGGTCAGGCACTTGCTCATCACCGGGCCTTCGAGCCGCGCTGCGCGCCAGTTGCGCCCGCCATCAACCGACACATCCACACGCTTGACCTTGCCGCGGCCCGACCAGGCCAGCCCGCTGATGTTGTAGAAGCCTTGGTCAAGCAACACCTGGCCACCCGACGGCGTGGTGATGACGCTCTTGCATTCCTGCGTGCTGGTGTACTGCCGGTGCAGGCCGCCGGGCATTAAATCGAGGTAATGCAGCACCTCGTCCTTGCTGCCATAGGGCTGGTCGCCCACCTCGACGCGGCGCAGGTACTTGACCCAGCTCACCCCCTGCACGCCGGGCACCACCAGGCGCAGCGGGTAGCCCTGCTCGGGGCGCAGCATCTCGCCGTTCTGGCCGTAGGCGACGA
>JANMYI010000807.1:0-8002 GCA_031381955.1 Burkholderiales bacterium | reverse complement strand
TGGTCACGCCGGGCAAGGCCTTGTCGGCGACTTCCTTGCCGAACACGCTGCTCAGTCTTTCCAGCCGCTGCGCGGACATGCCGGCCTCAGCGGGGTTCGAAACGGAGTTGGGAACTTGACCGCCCGCACCCTGGGTGTTGGCGCAGCCAAGCTGCGCCAAGCTGCCCGCCAGGGCAACACAAAGCGCCAGGCTTGAGGCCCAGCGCCAGGCTGGGAGGGTGGAAGAAGTCACAAGCGTTTTGTGCATGAAAGTCTCCGTTAGAAGTGCTTGAACAACCAAAGTTTGACTACCGGGCTGTGTTGGCGCTGCAGGCTCACAACCCCATGTAGGCCCGCTGCATGTCGGGGTCTGCCAACAGCGCCGCGCCGCTGCCGGTTTTGACGATACGCCCGCCTTCAATCACATAGGCACGCTGCGCCATTTCCAGCGCGTCTTCCACATGCTGCTCCACCAGCAACACCGCAATATTCTGCTGCGCCACCACGGCGCGCAGCATGTCCAGCACCTTTTCCAGCATCAGCGGCGACAAGCCGGCTGAAGGCTCGTCCAACATCAGCAAACGCGGGCGGCTCATGAGCGCGCGCGCAATGGCGCACATCTGCCGCTCGCCGCCTGAAAGCAGCCCGGCGAGCTGCTTGCGCCGCTCGGCCAGGATGGGGAAGAGCTGCATCATTTCGTCGATGGCACGCTGCCGCTCGGGCTTGCTCGCCACCACGAAAGCGCCAAGCTCCAGGTTCTCGGCCACGCTCATGAAGGGGAACAGGCGGCCGCCTTCCGGCACCAGCGCCAGGCCCTGCGCCACGATGCGGTGAGCCGGCGTGCCGCCGATGGCGTTGCCGGCAAAGTGGATGTGCCCCTGCGTGGGCGCCACGATGCCGGCGATGCTGCGCAGCAGCGTGGTCTTGCCCGCGCCGTTGGCCCCCACCACGGCCACCACTTCGCCGCCGGCCACGGACAAGCTAACGTTGCTGAGCACCTGGCCCAGGCCATAGCCGGCGCACAGGTCGTGAACGTCAAGCAGGTGCGTCATCGCCGCCGAAGCCCCAGGTAAGCGGTGATCACTTCGGGCGTTTGCAGCACCGCTTCAGCCGGCCCTTCGGCGATCTTGGCGCCGCGGTCCATCACGATCACGCGCTGGGCAAAGGCGCGCACCACTTTCAGGTTGTGCTCAATGATCAGTAACGTTAGCCCGCGCGCGGCCAGGCCTTGGATGAGCGCGATCATCTCGGCCACTTCGCTTTGGTTCAGGCCGGCCATGACTTCATCCAGCAACACCACGCTGGGGTCCATGGCCATGGCGCGCGCCACTTCCAGCTTGCGCCGCTCGGCCAGCGTGAGTTCGCCCGCGCGCACGCCGGCGCGCGCGGCCAGACCCACTTCGCTCAACACCTGCAAGGCCTGCGCTTCGGCCGCGCGCAGGGCGCGGCGGTGCAAGAAGGCGCCGACCATGACGTTTTCAAGCGCGCTCAAACCCAGCAGCGGCTTGGTCACCTGGAAGGTGCGGCCCAGGCCCAGGCGCGCGCGTTCATCTGGCGCCAGGGTGTTGATCACGCGCTCGTTGAAACGTACTTCGCCACTGCTGGGTGCCAACTGCCCGGTGAGCAGGTTGAACAGCGTGGTCTTGCCCGCGCCGTTGGGGCCGATGATGCTGACGACCTCGCCGCGCGCCACATCAAAGCTCACATCGTTCACCGCTTGCAGGCCGCCGAAGCGCTTGCCCACGTTGCGCAAGCTCAAGAAAGCGCCGCTCACTTCAGCCTCCAGCGCCGGTGCAACCAGCGTTGCCACAGGCCTGCCAGCGCAAACTGCAAACCCCGGCGCATGAACAGCGCCGCCAGCAGCATCAACACCCCCAAGATCACCAGATGCAGGCCCGGCAGCCCACCGCCCAAGGTGGCACGCAGCCAGGTTTCGGTGGGGATGATGAGGAAGGCGCCGATCACCGGCCCGGCAATGGTGCCAATGCCGCCAATGAGCGTGAGCAGCGCGAACTTGAAGCCGATTTCGGGCAGGGCAAACAGGCTGGGCGGGTCAATCGTGCGCACCACCATCACAAAGAGGGCCCCGCCCAGCGCGGTGAGCGCCGCGCTGATGGCCGTGCCGCGCAACTTCACGCCGGTGACGCTGATGCCCGAGGCGCGCGCCGCGTCTTCATCTTCACGCACCGCCAGCAGGTAGTAGCCCAGGCGGCTGCGCCGCAGCGCCACGGCCACGGCCACGCACAGCGCCATGAAGGCGAACATCAGCAACGCGGTGTGCACCGGGTTGGCGAAGATCATGTTGGCCAGGCCGGGCCGGTAGGGAATTTGCAAACCGCGCGGCCCGCCGGTTAACGTTTCAAAATAGTTGGCGCACACAAAACCCACTTCATTGAAGGCCAAGGTGGCAATGGCGAAGAACGCGCCCTTCAGCCTGAAGGTGGGCCAGAAGATCAGCGGCCCGAGCACGGCGCACAGCAGCATGCCCGGCAGCAGGCCGAGCCAGGGCGAAATGCCCCACAGCAGGTACAGCCGCGCCGTGGTGTAGGCGCCGATGGCGAAGAACACTCCGTGGCCGAGTGAGAACTGCCCGGCAAAGCCGGCCATGATGTTCCAGGCCATGGCCAGGCCGGCGAACAGGTAGGTGTAGATCAGCACATTCACCCAGAAGGGCTGGCCTTGCAACAGCAGCAAGGGGGCGATGGCAGCGAGCGCGCCGGCCGCGCCCAGGGCCAGGGTGCGGCGCGTGCTGGCCAGCAGCGATGTCTTTGATGCGGGGGCTGTGGCCTCTATGGCCAGCACGTCCGATGCCACCGCCTTCAATGGGGTACCTTCGTGCTGCGCACTTCGGTATTCGCCCTTCGGGCGGCCGGGCGGGCTCATGTCTGCTCCCGCATGCCCATTTCTTCAGCGCCGGCCTGGCCGAACAGGCCGCTGGGTTTGAGCACCAGCACGGCCAGGAAGATCAGGAACCACACGGCTTGCTTGAGTTCGGGGTCGATGTAGTAGCCGGCAAGGCTTTCCACCACGCCCACGATCAAGCCGCCCACATAGGCGCCGGCCACGCTGCCCAGGCCGCCCAGCACCACCACGGCAAAAGCGGCGAAGATGAAGTTGCCGCCAATGCCGGGCGACAGCGTGTAGATGGGCGCCAGCAACACACCGGCCAGGCCGGCCAGCGCGGCGCCGATGCCGAAAGTGATGGCAAACGTTCGTTCCACGTTGATGCCCATCAGCCGCGCCGCGTTGCGGTCTTGCGTGACGGCGCGAATGGCCTTGCCCGGCAACGTGCGCGCCAGGAACAGGTGCAGCGCCAGCGCGATGGCGCTCACCGAACCCAGGATCACCAGGCGCGTGGCGGTGAGCCGCATGTCACCGAACTCAAGCGCCAGGCCAGACAGCGCCGTGTTCACGCTGTGGCCTTCACCGCGGGTGAGCAGCAGCACCGTGTTCTGCGCAATCGTCAGCAGTGCGAAGGTGGCGAACATCTGCATCATGTGTTCGCTTTGCAGTGGCTGAATCACGAAGCGCTGGATCAACACGCCCAGCGCGAACAGCAACGGCAGCACGATCAGCAACGTGACGTAAGGGTCCACCTTCAGCAGGGTGCTGAAGCCCCAGGCGCCGTACATGCCCAGCATCACCAGTTCGCCATGAGCAAAGTTAACCACGCGAATCACGCCGAAGATGAGGTTCAGCCCCACCGCCACCATGGCGTAGATGCCGCCCAGCAGCAGGCCGATGGCCAACAGGTTCAACAGCTCCATGGCATGCGGTGACAGCGGTGTGACAAGGCGGTCTGCGCGGCCGGTGTTCAACGGCAACTGAAGTTGCTGGCCAGGTCGATGCTGCCGCTGCCGTTGTAGTGCGCGTATTGCGGGTACGGGCACAGCGGCCGGGTGCGGCTGGCCACGCCGAAGTAGCCGGGGTTGGAGGCCTGCGCGGGCACGCTGGCCGGCGCCACGCCGCGTTCCACCCAATCTTCCAGCGGCGTGAGCATGTCAAAGCGATCAGTCGCCACGCCCCCGGCGCAATGGTTCATGCCCGGCACCACGAACAGGCGCAAGAAATTCGCGGCCTGGCCGACTTCATGCGCATCCACGCCCTTGAACCAGTTGATGGTGTCGCGCGGGCTCACGGCCGGGTCGGCGTTGCCGATCCACGCGATCATCTTGCCGCCGCGCCGCTTGAAGGCCGACAGGTTGGGCGAGTTCATCAAACCCCAGTCGACCACGGCCTGCGGATAGACCGCGGTCTTGTGTGTGATGCTGGCCTGCGTGTCGTCGATGTTGTAGGCCATGAAGTGGTCGATGTATTGCGCCGCGGGCATGGCCAGGGGCGGCGTCTTCCACAGCATGGCGGCTTGCGGCGCGCTGAGCGTCACCTTGGTGGCGGTGTTAAAGGGCGAGTCATGCGCACCGAACCAGTAGGCGCGAAAGCCGTTGTTGAACACGCCGCCGTTCAGGCCGGCGATGCCCGGATCCCAGTTGTGGCCGGGGTAAACCTGCTGGCCTCTTGAATCTTTGGGGCCAGCCATCAGCGTTTTCAGCGCCGCAATTTGCGGCCGCGACAAGCAGGTGTCTGTCTTGGCCGCGCTGCACGCCAACGCATCGAGCTGCGGGTGCACCACGGCATCGGTGCAGGCGTCGATGTGGTTCACCATGCCGTCTTGCAAGCCGTCTAATCTGTCGCAGGCTTGCAGCACGGCTTGGGAGACGAGTTGCAAGTCAACGTTCGAATACACCTTGTTGATCAGCGGCCGGCCGTTTGCATCCACCTGCCCGGCTGCCTTGGCCAAAGGCCCCAGCGTTTGCAGGATCAAGGGCACATAGGCCGTCATGTGCGGAATGTCCACCGCCGGGGCGGCGGCCAGGATGCCGTCGAAGTTCTGCGGGTAGTGCAGCGCCTGTCCCACGGCCTGACGGCCACCGTCTGAGCACGCGCTGAAGTAGGCGCGCTGCGAAGGCTTGGCGTAGTAGGCCAGCGAAAACGCTTTGCCCACTTGCGCCACCAGGTTGTACGAGGCATGGCCAAAGTCAACGCGGGCTTGCGGGTCGCGTGCGAAGGCTGAGGCACCACCGGCGTTGGGGTCGGTGTTGACCGTGCTGTCGTGGCCCGAGTCGCCCATGATCACGCTGTAGCCGCGGGCGAAGGCTGAAGTGGTCATGCCCGAGGTGAGGCCCACGGTTTGTGTGAGCACCCCCACCGAGCCGCCCACGCTTTCTTGAAAGAACTTGCCGTTCCAATCAACCGCCTGGGGCAGGCGCATGCGGAACTTGATGGCATAAGGCGTGCCATCGACCGCACTGACCCGTTCGTTCAACGCGCCTTCAATCAGGCAATGCGCTTTGAGCGTTGGCGTGGCGGCCTGCTCGGCCGCTTGGGTGATGCGCAGGCGCGCGCCGGGCAGGCTGTTGTTGGCGGCCACCGTGGCTGCCGCCCGGGCACAGCCTTGCGGTGTGAGCGCAGCGCCGCTGCCCAGGTTGGCACAGGCCACCAAGGCCATGGCGATGGCGACGCCACCGCACAGCCAGGCCAGCGAGCTGAAACGGTGTGGTGTCATGTGCAGCCCGCGGTTACTTGCGCGGCGTGTTTGTCAGCGCAATGCCCGCGGCGCGCGCGTCGGCCGGGAACACGGTGACCTGCTTGCCCCCCTGCCACTGAATGACGGTGGGAAAGGCGCGCGTGTTCTGGAACTTGTCGTCGAACTTGGCACCGTTGCCATTCGGGTAGGCATTCATCGGCTTGTCGAGCTTGGCGGCGGCCGCGCGCACCTTGGCCACTTCGGTGGAGCCGGCGGCGTCTACCGTATCCAGCAGCATGCGCATGCCGGTGTAGGCGGTGAGGCTTTGCGGCGCGATGGGTTCGCGGCTGTAGGCCTTGCGATAGGCCGCCAAGAACGCGCCGGCGCCGGGGCCGAAGGCTTCAGAGATGTCGGGCCGCGGGTACGACACCACGTACACGCCTTCCAGGAATTCGGCGCCCAGTGACTCTAACGTTTCAAACGTATCACCGGTGCCGGTGAGCACAATGACGGGCGGCTTGAAGCCCTGTTCGCGCCCGGTCTTGAGCAGCAGGTTGGTGTCGGGCACGTAGCCGATTTGCATGTACACGTCAGCGCCGGCCTTCTTGGCGCGCAGCACGGAATCGGTCAAGTCGGTGGCGCGCGGGTTGTGTGCGCTTTGACCCAGCACCTTCACGTCTTTGGCCTTGAGCAAGGCCGCGGCGCTGTCGCCGATGGACTTGCCGTAGATCGACTCTTCATGCTCGATCCACACCGTGACCGCATTCACAGGTTTGTTCAACGACTTGGCCACTGACTCGCTGAGCAGGCGCACCGCCATCTCGGCAAAGTTGGCGGAATACGGGCCCGAGCGTATGAAGTTGGGCAGCTTGCGTTCGGTCAGTTCAGCGGCCAGGGCCGTGGTGTCCCAGTAAATTTTCTGATGCCGCAAGGCCGCGTCGCTGGCGGCGTTGCTGATGCCCGAGGTGTAGGTGCCCACGAAGACATCGGCCTTGTCGCGCGAGACGAGTTGGTCCACCGCCGCAATGCCTTGCTGCGGGTTGGTGGCGTCGCCACGCAGCAGTTCGATCTTGCGGCCGAGCACGCCGCCACGGGCGTTGCGCTCGTCCACCGCCAACTGATAGCCGCGCGCCAGTTCATCACCATACAACGCCAGCGGGCCGCTGTAGGGGTTGATGGCGGCAATGCGCAGCGGCTCGGTCTGCGCCCAAGCGCTGGCTAGGGCAAAGCAGGTTGCGGCGGCAAGGGCCAGCCGGCGGCCGAGCAGGTGTTGCGTGTGGGTCATGGCGTGTCCTGTTGATTTACGTGTTTGTGCCGGCGGCGGCTTCGTCCAGCCCCAGGCGATAGACGCGGTTGGCCGTGCCCTTGAACAGCGCCGCCTTGTCAGCGGCCGAAGCGCCTGCGGCCACGCGCTTGTAGGCGTTCCACAGCACGGCGTAGCTGCACATCGCCTTGTCCACCGGGAAGTTGCTTTCGAACATGCAGCGCTGCGGGCCGAACAGTTCGATGGCGCTGTGCAGATACGGCGCCCAGGCGTTGGCCAGTTGCTCCGAACCCGGCGGCATGGTGAGCTTGTGGAATTCAAAGCCACCAATGGCCATGGCCAGGCCGCCGAGCTTGACGCTCACATTCGGGCAGTTGGCCAGCACCGCCATGGCGGCGCGCCAGGCCATCAACACCTCGTTGCGCTTGCCGCGGTACGGCCCCACGCCCAGCGGCCCGCCCAGGTGGTTGAGCACGATTGGCAGGCCGGGCAGCGAACGCGCCAGGTCGGCCAGCTCGCCAATTTGTGGGTGGTACAGCCAGGCGTCGAAGCTCAGGCCCAGGGCCTGCAACTGCACCAGGCCGCGCCTGAAGCCGGCGTGCTGCAGCAGCCCGGCCGGCGGGCGGCCCAGCAGGCTGGCGTTGAAGGCATCGTGGCGCGCATTGATGTGACGCACACCGCGAAAACGCCCTTCGCCCGCGGCGATGTGGGCTTGCAGCACGTCTTGCACCGCGTCGCCCAGCGTCAGGTCGGCATGGCCCACGATGCCGGCGCACACCTGCTGCGGCACGCCGCGCGCCACGGCCTCTTTGGCTATTGTCGTGATGCGCTCGGTTTCGCCCACCGGCCGCAGCGCTTCGGGGCCTGTGGTGCGGTAGGCATAGCCGCATTGCGCAAAGACCGTGGCCTGCACCTGGTGGCCGCTGTTCAAGTCAACCAACAACTCATTGAGCAGGTAGCCGCCTTCGCGTTCCCACAGGTGGTGGTGCGGGTCGATGATGGGCAGCGCGGGGTCGAGCGCGGCTTCCACGCGCTGCGCCAGCCACACCGGGCGCAGGCCCAGGTGTTCGATCTTGGGCAGGCCCTCGGCGTCGCGTTCCAGGCCTTGCTGCCAGGTGGTTGGTGATGCGGGTGAGGCAGGATGCCATGCGACTGCCTCTCTTGTACCCCTAGTTGCCAGACCGCGACCAGTGGTCACGGCGTTGGGGCTTGTCTCTTTCGCGGGGGGGGACGGC
>JANMYI010000781.1:0-5027 GCA_031381955.1 Burkholderiales bacterium | reverse complement strand
GGCCAACCGCTCGGCCATGCTCAGCTTGGCACGTTACAGCAGCGAACGCCGCCATGCCTTGGCCGAGCCGCAGGCTTTGGACTATGAACAGCGCCGCGGCCTGCTGGTGCTGCTGCGCAGCGCGCGTGAGCTGCGCCGCGCGCACACCAACCTGGCGGCCTTGCGCGCGCTGGGCGTGAACGCGGCGTTGCTCGATCGGGCTGCTGCGTTTGCGGTCGAGCCGGGCTTGAACCTGGCCACACCGCTGGCGGGTGCCCTGCATTTGCCTGATGACGAACTGGGCAACTGCCGCCAGTTCAGCCACCTCATGAAGGCGCGCGCGCAGGCATTGGGGGCGAGTTTCCTGTTCCAGCACGAGGTGCAGCAAATCGAGCCTGGCGCGCAACCGCTGGTGCATGGGCTGGCGCTGAACAACGGCCGGCCCAGCGCCACCACGGCGCGCTTTGACGCCGTGGTGGTGTGCGCCGGGCACGAGGCCAATGCCCTGCTCGCCCCCTTGGGCCAACGCCTGCCGCTGGTGCCGGTGTATGGCTATTCGCTGACCGCGCCGCTGCGCCTGGACGAGCGCCACCCCGAGCTGGGCCCGCATGCGGCGTTGATGGACGAGCGCTACACGGTGGCCATCACCCGGCTGGGCGGGCGCATCCGCGTGGCCGGCAGCGCCGAGCTGGGCGGGCACATTGACTGGCACAACCCGGCCGCGCTGCGCACCCTGTACAAGGTGCTGGACGACTGGTTCCCGGGCGCAGCGCAATTGAACCAGGCGCAGGCCTGGAAGGGCGCGCGGCCGATGCTGCCCGATGGCCCGCCCATCATCGGTGCCGCCCGCGCGCCTGGCGTGTGGCTCAACCTGGGTCATGGTTCCAGCGGCTGGGCACTGGCCTGTGGCTCCGCCCGCGCCATGGCCGACCTGCTGATCCAACGCCAGCCGCAGATCGACCTGACCCGCCTGAGCCCGCAGCGGCTGGGCGCATGATCTGCGCATGACTCTCGGCTATCAAGGGCCGCCACGCGGCCCGCAACGCGTTTCACAGTTCGACACGGGGCGCGCGCTGTATGACGCCGCTGCCAGCCGTGCGCATGAAGCCACATGTTTGGCCAGCCACGCACCGCAGGTGCTGATGCAGCGCGCCGGCCTGGCGGTGGCCAAGCTTGCTCTCGCCGTGGCGCCGCACGCGCGCCAAGTGTGGGTGGCCGCCGGCCCGGGCAACAACGGCGGCGACGGCATGCTCGCCGCGCTGGCCTTGCAGCGCGCTGGCGTGAAGGTATGGGTCAGCCTGACCAGCGCAGCGCGCCGCCTGAGTGGTGATGCCCCCTGGGCGCATGCGCAGGCCTTGGCCGCCGGGGTGCCGATGGGCGAAACCCCCTGCCCTTTCGAGCCCGACCTGGCCTTGGATGCCTTGCTCGGTCTGGGCACGCGGCGGGCGCCCGAAGGCCGCCTGCTCGATTCAATCGTTGCACTCAACGCCTGCCCGCTGGTGCTGGCGATCGACCTGCCTTCGGGCCTGCACCCCGACACCGGCGCTGTGCTCGGCGAGGTGGCCGTGCGCGCCGATCACACGCTGAGTTTGTTGACGCTCAAGCCCGGGCTGTTCACCGCGCTGGGGCGCGACCATGCCGGCCAGGTGTGGCTCGACGAGTTGGGCGCCGGGGCCACCGCCCCTGCGACGCTGCTGCGCCTGTGCGGCCGGCAAGACGCCGCCGCCACGTTGCCCACGCGGCGCCATGCCAGCCACAAGGGCAGCTATGGTGATGTGGCCGTGGTGGGCGGCGCAGCGGGCATGACCGGTGCCGCGCTGCTGGCCGCGCAGGCCGCGTTGGGGGCGGGCGCGGGGCGGGTCTTCGTGTCATTGCTTGATAGCGCGCACGCGGGCGGGTTGATGAATCAGCCCGAGCTGATGTTGCGCCCGACTTGGTGGCGCAGCGCACCCAGCGTGCTGGCTCCCACCACCGTGGTCTGCGGCTGCGGCGGAGGCGACACCGTAGCTGCGTCATTGCCCGCCCTGCTCAGCCACGTGCGGCGCCTGGTGCTGGATGCCGATGCGCTGAACGCCGTGGCCGCTGACCCCGCCTTGCAGGCCTTGCTCAAAGCCCGCCAGGGCCGTGGCCTGGCCACCGTGCTCACGCCGCACCCGCTCGAAGCCGCGCGCCTGCTGGCCTGCAGCGTGGTGCAAGTGCAGGCTGACCGTGTGGCCGCCGCCACCGCCCTGGCGCAGCAACTGGGCTGCATCACCTTGCTCAAGGGCTCGGGCACGGTCATCGCCGCGCCGGGCGGCCAGCAGCGCATCAACCCCAGCGGCAACGCCTTGCTGGCCAGTGGCGGCACGGGCGATGTGCTGGCCGGTTGGCTGGGCGGCTTGTGGGCACAGCAGCCGGCTGACGTTGACGAAGCAAGCGCCGTGACGACTGCCCTGACCACTACCAGCGCCGCCGCCTGGTGGCATGGCCTGGCGGCCGATGAAGCGCTGGCCCGGCAACCCGGCGCGCTGCCCCTGCGTGCGGCCGACCTGGCCCAAGCCTTGCCGGCTGTGGCCAGCCGGCACCGCTGAACACAGGCCTGGCAATCGTCCGCTGGGCAGCCCGGTTAACGGGCGCCGCGGTTAACGGCCCTTGCGCACCCTGGGCGCGCTCTTGCGCTTGGCGCCCGGTGCCGGGCCCTTGCGCACGCCTTTGCGCTCGCCCTGGTTTTTGGCGTTGCGTTGCTTGCCTTCGCGGTCAGCTTGCTCGATGGTGCGCAGCCGCGCCTGGGCGCTGGGTGACGGCGTCGCATCGCCGCGGCCTTTGCCGCTGCCGGCGGCCACCACGCCGGCCTCATTGACCAAACGGAACTCCACCCGCCGCCCATCAAGATCGACCCGGCTGACCTGCACCCGCACCTTGGTGCCGATGCCATAGCGCATGCCGGTGCGCTCACCGCGCAATTCCTGGTGCACTTCATCAAAGCGGTAGTACGCGCCGCCCTGTTCAGTGATGTGCACCAGGCCATCCACTTACATCTCGTCAAGCGTGACGAAGATGCCAAAACCCGTGGCGGCGCTGACGCTGCCGGTGAACTCCTCGCCCAGGTGCTCGCGCATGTAGCGGCACTTCAGCCAGGCTTCAACATCGCGCGAGGCTTCATCGGCGCGGCGCTCGTTGGCGCTGCAATGCTGGCCGGCCCCTTCCCAAACGGTCAGGTCGCGCGAGAGGTTCTTGGCCGGCGCTTGCGCCGCAGATTTGCCCACCCGGCGCGGCGCTGAAGGCGTCTCGGCCACCAGCTTGGCGTCGAGCGTGTAGCGCTTGCCCATCAAGATGGACTTGATGACCCGGTGCACCAGCAGGTCTGGGTAGCGCCGGATCGGGCTGGTGAAATGCGTGTAGGCCGGGTAGGCCAGGCCGAAGTGGCCGAGGTTGCCGCTGGTGTAAACCGCCTGCTGCATCGAACGCAGCAGCATGGTGTGGATCTGCAGGGCGTCGGGCCGTTCTTTCGTGGCGCTGGCGATGGCCGCCATTTCCCCCGGCGTGGGCTGGTCGCTCAAGTGCAGGCCCAGGCCCAGCGCCCGCAAATAGGCCTGCAAGGTGACGCGCCTCTCAGGCGTGGGGCCTTCATGAACACGGTACAGCGAAGGGTGCTCGGCGCCTTCAATGAAGCCCGCGGCGCACACGTTGGCCGCCAGCATGGCTTCTTCGATCAACTTGTGCGCCTCGTTGCGCGTGCGCGGCACGATGCGCAGGATGCGCCCGGCTTCATCGCTGACGATCTGCGTTTCGGTGGTTTCGAAATCGACCGCGCCGCGCTTGGCGCGCTCTTTGAGCAAGGCGCGATAAACCTCGTGCAGGTGCAACAGGTGCGGCACCAGCGCCGCGCGCGCATGGGCTTGCGGGCCGCGCGTGTTGGCCAGGATGCCGGCCACCTCGGTGTAGGTGAAGCGCGCATGTGAACGCATCACCGCCGGGTAGAACTGGTAAGCGTCGACCGCCCCGTCCTGGCCGACCAGCATGTCGCACACCATGCACAGGCGCTCGACGTCGGGGTTCAGCGAACACAGGCCGTTGCTGAGTTTTTCCGGCAGCATCGGGATCACACGGCGCGGAAAGTACACCGAGGTGGCGCGCTCGTAAGCGTCGGCGTCCAGCGCCTCGCCCGGTTTCACGTAGTGGCTCACGTCGGCAATGGCCACCAGCAACCGCCAGCCGGCAAAGGCTGTCTTGCCGCGCCCGCGCTTGAACGGCTCGCAGTACACCGCGTCGTCAAAGTCGCGCGCGTCTTCACCGTCAATCGTGACCAGCGGCACGTCAGTCAGGTCGATGCGACCGCGCTTGTCTGCGGCGCGCAGCTTCTCGGGCAGCGCTGCGGCTTGGGCCAGCGTTTCGGGTGAGAAGCGGTGCGGCACTTCGAATTTGCGCACAGCAATTTCGATCTCCATGCCGGCGTCGTCAATCTCGCCCAGCACTTCAACGACGCGGCCCACCGGTTTGGCATGCAGTGAAGGCGGCTCGGTCAGCTCGATGGCCACCACCTGCCCGGACGCGGCGTTGGCCATGGCGTTCTTGGGCACGATGATGTCCTGGCCATAACGCCGGTCTTCAGGCGCCACCAGCCAGATGCCGCCTTCATGCAGCAGCCGGCCGATGATCGGCGCCTTGCGCCGCGCCAGGATGTCGAGCACCCGGCCTTCGGGCCGGCCGCGCCGATCCATGCGCAAGACGCGCACGCGAACACGGTCGCGGTGCATCACGGCGGCCATCTCCTGCGGCGACAGAAATACGGTGGTTTGCCCATCGTCGAGGCGCACGAGCCCGTGGCCATCGCGATGGCCTTCGACATCGCCTTCGACCTCGCTCAACAGCAGGGCCGGGGTGGCCGTTGCGGCCGATTGATTGATTTCTTTGATGATATGATTCTCGTTTCCTGCATTGCCCAGGTGGCGGAATTGGTAGACGCACTAGTTTCAGGTACTAGCGCTTAGCGGCGTGGAGGTTCGAGTCCTCTCCTGGGCACCAAGATCATAGAGGCCAGCACAGCGTGCTGGCCTTTTGTCTTGGTG
>JANMYI010000753.1:0-4161 GCA_031381955.1 Burkholderiales bacterium | reverse complement strand
TGAAGCTGCAGATCAAGGTCAACCCGGCCACCGGGTTGATTGAAGACGCGCGTTTCAAGACCTATGGCTGCGGCTCGGCCATTGCCTCGTCGTCATTGGTCACCGAATGGGTCAAGGGCAAGACGCTTGATGAAGCCATGACCATCAAGAACACCCACATCGCTGAAGAGTTGGCGTTGCCGCCGGTGAAGATTCACTGCTCCATCCTGGCTGAAGACGCCATCAAGGCAGCGGTGCAAGATTACAAGGCCAAGCACGGCGACACCGTGGCACAGCACTGATATGCCCGTCACCCTTTCTGAAGCGGCCGCGCGCCACGTTACCCGCTACATCGCCAAGCGCGGGCGTGGCGTGGGCGTGCGCCTGGGCGTGAAGACCACCGGCTGCTCGGGCCTGGCCTACAAGCTCGAATACGCCGATGACGTGGCGCCTGAAGACGTGGTGTTTGAAGACCACGGAGTGAAGGTGCTTGTCGACCCGAAAAGCCTGCCCTACATCGACGGCACCGAGCTTGACTACGCGCGCGAAGGCCTGAACGAAGGCTTCAAGTTCCACAACCCGCGCGAGAAAGACCGCTGCGGTTGCGGCGAGTCGTTCCGCGTTTAAGCCCGCGGTCGCCAGGCAGCGCGGCCTGTGTGGCGCGCGGCGGCTTGGCGTGATGCGCATGACCATGCAGCCTGCCTTTTCCATTCGCCCTGAGCGGCCCGACCACCCGCAGGTGACGGCGCTGTTGGTTGCGTTGGATGCCTACCTGGCCGGGTTGTATGACCCCGCGGCCAACCACATCCTCAGCGTGCAGGAACTGCTGGCGCCTGAGGTGCGCTTCCTGGCAGCTTGGCAGGGCGGCGACGTGGTGGGTTGCGGCGCCATTCGCAGCATGCCGGGCGACGCCGCCACTCAAGGTGAAAGTTATGTTGAAGTCAAACGCATGATGGTGGCCCCGGCAGCCCGAGGGTGCGGCGTGGCGGCGGCGTTGCTGGCCGCGCTGGAAGACGTGGCGCGCGCGCAGGGCGGCCAGCTGGCGCTGCTGGAAACGGGCGAGCTGCAGGCATCGGCGGTGCGCTTGTATGAGCGCGCGGGCTACCGCTTGCGCGCTGCCTTCGCTGGCTACCCGGACAACGGCTTGTCGCTGTTCTACGCGAAGCGTCTCCACGCATGAAACTCGACGACGATGACTTCACGCTGTTCGCCTTACCGCAGCGCCAACGCCTGGAACGTGGCCAGATCGATGCCCGCTGGCGCGCCTTGCAGGGCGAGGTGCACCCCGACCGATTCGCCGCCCAGGGCGCGGCGGCGCAGCGGCTGGCCATGCAATGGGCGGTGCGGGTGAACGAGGCCTATCAACGCCTGAAGAATCCGCTCAAGCGCGCGGCATACCTGTGCGAATTGCGCGGTCAGCCCATCCGCGCCGAAGACAACACGGCCATGCCTGGCGCATTCCTGCTGCAGCAAATGCAGTGGCGTGAGGCGCTGGAAGAGGCCGACAGCGAGCCTGCCGTGCAGGCGCTGGCCCGCGAAATGGCGGCCGACGAGCAGGCGCGCTTGCTCAGACTGCAAACCTTGATCGACGACGCCGGCGACATGGCCGAGGCGGCGCGCGAAGTCAGGGCGCTGATGTTTGTGGAACGCTTTGCGCACGACGTTCATCGGCGCCTGGAAACACTGGAACATTGAACGTGGCGCTGCTGCAAATCTCCGAACCGGGCCAATCGCCTGACCCGCACCAGCGCCGCATTGCCGTGGGCATCGACTTGGGCACCACGCATTCGCTGGTGGCCGCGGTGCGCCATGGCGTGGCTGAATGCCTGCCCGATGCGCAAGGCCGAGTCATATTGCCTTCAGTGGTGCGCTACCTTGAAGGCGGCAAACGCGCCATCGGCTTCGATGCGCGTGCCGCCCAGGGCGAAGACGCGGCCAACACGGTGGCATCAGTGAAGCGCTTCATGGGCCGCAAGCTGGCTGATGTGAAGGACGCGGCGCACGTGCCTTACCAATTGGTCGATGGCGCCGGCATGGTGAATGTGATCACTCGCGCCGGGCCGAAGTCACCGGTGGAAGTGTCGGCCGAGATCCTGGCCAGCCTGCGCCAGCGCGCCGAAGACAGTTTTGATGACGACATCCACGGCGCCGTGATCACCGTGCCGGCGTATTTTGATGACGCGCAACGCCAAGCCACCAAAGACGCCGCGCAACTGGCCGGCCTGAACGTGCTGCGGCTCATCAACGAGCCCACCGCTGCGGCCGTGGCCTATGGCCTGGACCATGGCAGCGAAGGCCTGTACGCGGTCTACGACCTGGGTGGCGGCACCTTCGATATCTCCCTGCTGCGCCTGAACCAGGGCGTGTTTGAAGTGGTGGCCACGGGTGGCGACGCCGCGCTGGGTGGTGACGATTTCGACCTGGCGCTGGCACATTGGGCGCTGGCCCAGGCCGGCGTGCAGGCCAACGGCGCACAGGACATGCGCAACGCCCTGGTGGCGGCGCGCGCGGCCAAGGAAGCCTTGAGCGCCACACCAGACGCCACCTGGGCCGCGCGCATCAGCGGGCAAGACTTACAGTTTCAAATCACTCGCACGCAATTTGAAGCCCTGACCCAGCCTTTGTTGGCGCGCACCCTGGGCGCGGTGCGCCGCGTGGTGCGCGATGCCCGCCTGAGCCCGGCCGATGTGCAAGGCGTGGTCATGGTGGGTGGCGCCACGCGCATGCCGGCGGTGCGCGCCGCGGTGGCTGAGTTCTTCGGCCGCGAAGTGCTGACCGACGTGAACCCCGACGAAGTGGTGGCCCTGGGTGCGGCCATCCAGGCCAACGCCCTGGCCGGCAATGCGCGCGACGGGCAATTGCTGCTGCTCGATGTGATCCCGCTGTCGCTGGGCTTGGAAACCATGGGCGGCCTGGTCGAACGCATCATCGAACGCAACACCACCATCCCGGTGGCCAAGGCGCAAGAGTTCACCACCTTCAAAGACGGCCAGACGGCGATGGCCATTCACGTGGTGCAAGGCGAGCGCGAGCTGGTGAGCGATTGCCGCTCGCTGGCGCGCTTCGAGTTGCGCGGCATTCCGCCCATGGTGGCCGGCGCGGCGCGCATTCGCGTCACGTTCCAGGTCGATGCCGACGGCTTGCTCAGTGTGGCGGCGCAAGAAACCGGCTCGGGCGTGCAAGCCAGTGTGGTGGTCAAACCCAGCTACGGCTTGGGCGACGATCAAATCGCCAACATGCTGCGCGACAGCTTCACCCACGCCCAAGCCGACATGGGCGCGCGCGCCCTGCGCCAAGCCCGCGTTGAAGCCGAGCGCATGACCTTGGCCACGGCCGCGGCCCTGCAAGCCGACGCTGACTTGCTCACGCCGGCGCAACGTGAAGCCATCACCGGCCTGATGCGTTCGACCCAGGCCGCCGCCACCAGCGACGATGCGGTGGCGATTGAGGCTGCGGTGAAAGCGTTGGCCGATGGCACCGAAAACTTTGCGGCGGCGCGCATGAACCGCGGCATCCAGCAGGCGCTGGCCGGCCGGCGCATTGACGAGGTCTGAACGCGATGCCGGTGATCAAGATCCTGCCCCATGCCGAGCTGTGCCCGCTTGGCGACGAGATTCGCGCCGAACCGGGTACTTCGGTGTGCGAAGCCTTGCTTGAAAACGGCATTGCCATCGAGCACGCCTGCGAAATGAGCTGCGCCTGCACCACCTGCCACGTCATCGTGCGCGAAGGCTTCAAGTCATTGGGCGAAATGGATGAAAGCGAGGAAGACTTGCTCGACCGCGCCTGGGGCCTGACACCGCTGTCGCGCCTGTCTTGCCAAGCGATCCTCTCGCAGCAAGACGTGACGATCGAGTTGCCCAAGTACACCATCAACCACGCGCGCGAGAACCATTGAGGCTGGCGTGCTGATCCTGGGTATCGAATCGTCTTGCGACGAAACCGGCGTGGCCCTGGTGCGGGCCGACCCGGCCGGCACGCCCAGCCTGCTGGCTGACGCCCTGTACAGCCAGGTCGACATGCATCAAGCCTTTGGCGGCGTGGTGCCCGAGCTGGCATCGCGCGACCACATTCGCCGCCTGCTGCCGCTGACCCGCCAGGTGCTGGCGCAAGCGAATTGCCGGCTCGATGAAATCGACGCCGTGGCCTACACCCAGGGGCCCGGGTTGGCCGGCGCGCTGC
>JANMYI010000746.1:0-11191 GCA_031381955.1 Burkholderiales bacterium | reverse complement strand
TCGTCGCGCTCGTTCACCGACGTCCACAACTGCTCGCCCTGCCACGCCATGCCCACCGGGTTGCGCAGCCCGCTGGCAAAGATGCGGCCCTTGCCGCTGGCGCGGTCGAACTCCCAGATCGCGGCGCGCCCTTCCTCGTGCTGCATGCCGTGCTCGCCGACGTTGCTGTTCGAGCCGACCGCGGCATACAGCTTGCTGCCGTCGCGGCTGGCCACGATGTTCTTCGTCCAGTGGTGGTTGAGCGGGCCGCCGGGCAGATCGGCCACCTTCGTCACCGCGCCGGTGACCTTCACGTCGCCGGTTTGGTACGCGACTTTGACGATGGCGTCGGTGTTGGCGATGTACAGCTCGTTGCCCACCAGCACCATGCCGAATGGCGACGCGAGGTTGGTCAGGAACACCGAGCGCACTTCAGCCGCACCGTCGCCATCGGCATCGCGCAGCAAGGTGATGCGGTCGGCGCTCGGCGTGGCAGCGCCCGCCCGCTTCATGAAGAAAGCCATGACCTTGCCTTTCATGCCGAGCAACTCCTCGCGCAGCGGCCGCTTCGGCGCATTCGTCTCGGCCACCAGCACATCGCCGTTGGGCAGCACGTACAGCCAGCGCGGGTGATCCAGGCCGGCGGCAAAAGCCTTCACCGTGGTGCCCTGCGCGGCCATCGGTTGCGTGTTTTCGGGCCAGGGTGTGGCCGGCGCCACGTTCACCGTTGGCATCAGCGCACGGGCCGGCGCCGGCAATTGCGGCGCTTGGCCGGTGCCGGCTTCAACCGCCAGCTTGGCCGTGTCGCCGCAAGCGGCGAGCAGCAGCGCGGCGGCTAAAACCGCCGTGGTCGGGAAGGGAAGCAGCGACATGCAGAATCTCCAGGTGGTGGTGACCGTGCGGGTGTAGCAATCGGCATTCCTGACCTTCAAGCAGCCGCCGCGCGCCCGCGCCTCAAGGCGGGCAACGGCACAGCGGCAGCGCCCAGAGCATGGGCATCGTCGTCCAGCCCACGCCGATCAAGGCCAGCATGCCACCACCCGCGCCGGCGCTGCGTAGCAGGCCATGTGGCAAGCGCAGGCCGCGCGCGATGAGCATGGCGATGACGCTTGCCGCCAGTGCACTGAGCAGCAACAACAAGGCGCGCAATGCCGAGACGCCGAACCACTGCGTCTGGGCAAAGGGCGTACAACAAACGGTCGCCACCAGCACATAGGCGCTGAAGAAATGCGCAGCCCAAACCAGCAATGGCCCGGCGCCTTGCAGGAGGTGGCGCAAGAAGTGTTCGCGCAGCGGTGTCATGGCTTCAACCAGCCCGGCAGCAGATGCACCACCGCCATGATGACCAGTGCCTGCGCGCCGGCGTAGTGCCACATCAGCGTGATGCAGTCCAGCGTACCCCGTGCGTTGGGACGCAGCCGGCCGCTCCACGAGCGCGCGATCAGGTAGCCGCCCATCAGCAGCAGCAGCACCGCGTGCAACCCCTGGTAGGCAAGCATGGCGGCGACGGTGGCGCTCCAGGCATCAGCCTTGGGCTGCAAGGCGGCGTGGCCGGCGAGCATGGCGGCAAAGGCGGCGCTGCTGGCGGCCAGCGCCACCAGCACCAGCGTTGACAAGCCCGCCGGCCCGGGCAGCCTGCGCCGCACCCAGCCCATGGCCAGCGACGCTGCAACCCACAGCGCGGCGGCCAGCAGCGTCCAGCGCAGTGCCGGCAGTTGGGCGCCAGGCGGCGGGCAGATGTCGGCCAACAGCGAGACATGCACGTGCGAAAACAGCATCGAGGCGAACACCGTGGAATCGACGCCGAGCAGCAGCACCATCGCCCACCACGCATGCGAGGCCGTGCCTTGCGCGCCGACGGGCACGCGCACACCTTCGCCGATGGCCGCGTCGGGTGCATGCGGCAGCGGGTCGGTCTGCCACAGCCACATGATGATGGCGACGATGGCGACGACGCCGCACAACGCGGCCAGCCAAAACACCTCGGCGGTGAGCAGCAGGAAAAAACCCGCCGTGCCGAGCGCGGCGATGAACGGCCGCCAACTGTCCGTGGGCAGCAGCAGCAGGTGGCTCGGCTGGGCACGCAGCGGGCTGGTGACCAGCGCCTCGCGTCCGCCCGAGCTGGTGCCGGGCAGCCAGTGTTGGCCGGAGGGCACTTCGTCTTTCAAGGATGGCCGCTGCCACAACGGGTCGTGCGCATCCACCTGGGGAATGCTGCGCGTGCCGAAGCCTTCGGTGGGCAACCATTCGAGCGTGGCCGCGCGCCAGGGGTCGCCGTGTGGCTGCTGCGGCCGCGTCCAGCAGCGAACCGCATCGAAGAGGAACAGCGCAATGCCGGCCGCGAACACGAACGCGCCGATTGACGACAGCATGTTCAAAATGTTCAGTGCCGGGTCGCTGGCGTAGGTGGCCACACGGCGCGGCATGCCGAGCAGGCCGCTGAGGTGCATCGGAAAAAACGCCAGGTTGAAGCCGCCGAACATCAGCCCGAAGGCCCACTTCGCCAGGCGCTCGCTGAAGCGGTGGCCATTGACCAGCGGGCCCCAGTGGATCAGCCCGGCGAACACCGGGAACAGCATGCCGCCGATCAACACGTAGTGCAGGTGCGCCACGATGAAGTAGGTGTCGTGCACCTGGGTGTTGAAGGGCTGCACCGCGAGCATCACCCCGGTGAGGCCGCCGAGCACGAAGATGAAGAGGAAGCCGAACAGGAACAGCGACACGCTGTTGAGTTGCGGCTTGCCTTTCCATAACGTGGCGATCCAGGCGAAGACCTGAATGCCGCTGGGAATCGCCACCGCCATGCTGGCCGCCGAGATGAAGGCCATCGACAGCAGCCCCAGGCCGGCCGTGAACATGTGGTGCGCCCACAGCGCGAAGCTGAAAAAGCCCACGCCGACCAGCGCCACCACCACCGCACGGTAGCCGACCAGCGGCGTGCGCGCCACCACCGGCACCATCATCGACACCATGCCCGCCGCGGGCAGGAAGATGATGTAGACCTCGGGGTGGCCGAAGAACCAAAACAGGTGCTGCCACAGCAGCGGGTCGCCACCGCGGGCGGGGATGAAGAACGGCCAGTCCAGCGCACGTTCGAGTTCAAGCAAGGTGCTGCCGGCGATGATGGCCGGGAACGCGAACAGGATCATCAGCGCCGTAACCAGCATGGCCCAGGCATAGACCGGCATCTTGCCCAGCGACATGCCCGGCGCGCGCGTGAACAGCACGCCGATAACGATCTCGATGGCCCCGGCGATGGCCGAGATCTCGATGAAGCCGATGCCCAGCAGCCACCAGTCGGCGCCGGGGCCGGGTGAGTACTCCTTGCCGGTCAGCGGCGGGTACATGAACCAGCCGCCATCAGGCGCAACACCGAAAAAGATGGTGCAGAAGAAGACCAGACCGCCCACCGCATAGGCCCAGAACGCGTAGGCCCCGAGGCGCGGGAACGGCAAGTCGCGCGCACCGATCAAGCCCGGCAGCATGACCACCGCCACCGCCTCGACCACCGGCACGGCGAACAGAAACATCATCACCGTGCCGTGCATCGTGAACACCTGGTTGTAGGTGTTCTCGCTGAGCAGCGTGCTTTCAGGCAGCGCAAGTTGTGCGCGCATCAGCAGCGCCAGCGCGCCGGCCAGCACCAGGAACAACAGCGCGGTGAAAACGTAGAACAAGCCGACATGGTTGTTCTGCACCGAAGAGACGATGCGCCAGCCGCGCGGCGGCTCCCACGCGGCGCGCAAGCGGGCGCCTTCGTCGGGCGGGCGCGGCAGCGCGTTCGGCAGCGGCCCAGCGGCCAGCGGCGTCATCGCAAGTGCCCGAGGTAGGCGCCCAGTGCCTGCAGCGTGGGCGCATCGAGCTGGTTGAACGACGGCATGCGCGCGCCGGGTTTCAAGTGCTGCACGCCGGCGATCCACGCCACCATGGCGCCCGTGTCGTTGCCCAGCGTGCCGGCACCCAGGAACAGGCGGCTGCCGACATGCGTGAGGTCGGGCGCGCGCGGGCCGGCGGCCCGGCTGAGCCCGCGCACCGTGTGGCAGGCCCCGCAGCGTTGCGCGATGAACGCCTGGCGACCCTGACGCTGCAATTCTGTTTCTGGCTCGGCGGCCGTCCGCGCCTGCGCAGTGAGCCAGGCATCGAATTCGGCCCGCGGCTGTGCCACCACGTGCAAGGCCATGCGTGCATGCTGCTGGCCGCAGTATTCGGCGCAGGGGCCGCGAAACACACCGGCCTCGGTGGCGCTGAAGGTGATCTGGTTGACCCGGCCTGGCATCGCATCAACCTTGCCGGCCAGCGCCGGCACCCAGAAACTGTGAATCACATCGGCACTGTTCAGCCCGACCACCACTCTGCGCCCAACCGGCAGGCGCAACTCGTTGGCGAGAACAATGTCTTCGCCGCCGGCCGGGTTGCGGTAGCGCACTTCCCACCACCACATGTGGCCGGTGACACTGATCAACATGCTGCCCGGCGGCGCCGGCTGCGCCAGGCGCGCTGACAGCGCCACGCTCCAGCCGAGCAGCGCGCTCAGCACCACGGCCGGCAACACCACGCCGCCGCCGATCAACCACAACGCGGGCCGCACCCGACGCGGCGCCGCGCGCCTTTGCAGCGAACGCGCGAGCAGCACCATCACGCCAGCGAAGATGAATGCACCACCGATGAACAGCGCCCAGCCGATGGCGGCGATCGACTGGGCGTCCGGGCCGGCGGGCCAGAGCATCGAGCTGTTGGTGGCGGCGTTCACCGCAGCGCCGACAGGTAAGCCGCCATGTCGCGCGCGTCGGCGTCAGAGGCGCCCATGGCGGGCATCAACGTGCCGGGCAGCAGCGCCGTCGGCTCCTGGATCCACCGCGCCAGGTTGTCGGGCCGGTTCGGAACCTCACCGGAGATGTAGCTTCTCAGGCCGAACTTCTGCAGCGGCGGCCCGACCCGGGCTTGCGCGCCCGGCACGCCGGGAATGCTGTGGCAGCTCGTGCATTGGTATTGGGCCAGCAGCCGTTGGCCGCGCTCAACTTGGGCGTCATCCTCGCCGCAGCCAGCCAGCAGGAACCCGCCCAGGCCAGCCAGGCTGGTGTGCAAGAACATCCGCATCATCCCCGGGCTCCCGACTGTGTGGCCGTGCATGGGCAAACAGCGTTCCCGTTCTTGGGCTGGTCTTGTGGCGGGCTTGTGGATTGCCCTTGAGCCCAACGTGCAGAAATGGAAAACAGTGCTGTGGACACTCGTCGTGCTTGGCGTGCTTGGCGCGCTGGCTGGCGCGGCCGTGGTCTTTGGCGGCCTGTACAACATCGCCGCCACGGCGCAGCACACCCGGCCGATGTATGTGTTGCTTGAGAAGACGATGCGTGCGTCGGTGCAACTTCGTGCCCGCAACCTCATCGTGCCGCCAGCCTTGGCGGAGCCCGAGCGCGTGCTGCGCGGTGCCGCCTGTTACCGGCAGCGCTGCGTGCAGTGCCACGGCGGCCCGGGCGTGCCCGCGGATGCGATCGGCATGGCGATGCAGCCCGTGCCCGGCTCCCTGATAGGCGCTGCGCGGGACTGGCGTGCCGGGGAGCTGTACTGGATCACGCGCAACGGCATCAAGATGAGCGGCATGCCGGCCTGGCAGCACCACCTGAGCGACGCCGAGTTGTGGGCGGTGGTGGCCTTTGTGCAGCAACTGCCCACACTCACGCCCAGCGCCTTTGGCGAATTGATGCTGCAAACACGGCAGTGCCGCACCGCCGAAGCGCCCACCGCCCCGCAGTCTCAGCTGCAAGGTGACAAGGCTGAGCGCGGCCAGCTCGCGTTGCGCATGTACGGCTGCCACGCCTGCCACGCCATCCCCGGCATCACCGGCCCGCAGACGCAGGTCGGCCCGCCTCTGGCCGGCTTCGCCAACGCGCAACTGATCGCCGGGCGCCTGGCCAACTCGCCCGACAACCTGGTGGCGTGGATTCGCCAGCCGCAACGCATTGACCCGAAGACGGCGATGCCCGATCTGGGGGTCACGCCAGAGCATGCCCAGGAGATGGCGTCGTATCTGGCAACCTTGCGCTGAAACGGGCGGCGCGCAGTGTTAGCGCGGGCCGCTCACCAGGGGCTGTTGGCTATCCGGCCGCGCCGAGCAAGGGCATGCGAACGTGGAACTCCTTCCCTTGCCGGGGGCAGAGCGCGAGCGACAGTTCGGCCCGCATCGCGTCGACATCGAGCCTGCGACCCCGACACGAGATGCCGACGAGTTGCACACGGCGTGGGCACAAAGCAAAACGCCGACCACAAGGCCGGCGTTCGTCTATTCACTAAGTTATTGTTATTGTTCGAGAATTCTTGGTTGCGGGGGCAAGATTTGAACTTGCGACCTTTGGGTTATGAGCCCAACGAGCTACCAGGCTGCTCCACCCCGCGCTAGAACCTCGCACTATAGCACGCCTACCTGCGCCGCGGCGTCCTGCGCCAGCCAACGCATCTTGTGCCCCCACTTCAAAGCACTTGGCCGCGCGGCACCGCCAGCCGTTTGCGCTGTGGCATGGAGTGTGAAGTTAGGGGGTCGCACCCATGGCGCTCCCTACTTTTGTGGGTGCCAATCAGACCCTGCAAAGTTACATTTCCAAGACGCCCTGTATTCCTGCTGGAGCACGCCATGACCACTGCACGCAAAGTCCTTCTGGTTGATGACCATGAGCTGGTTCGCATCGGCGTCAAGACGACCTACCCGGAGGTGCTGGGCACGCCCATCACCTGGCTCGAAGCCAGCACCCTGGGCGATGCCCTGGCGCTGTACAGCGAGCATGGCGACATCGATGCCGTCTTGCTCGACCTGAACCTGGCTGATTGCAAAGGCCTGCAAGGGCTGCGCCTGTTCTTGCAGGCCCACCCCAAGGCGCGCATCGCCGTGTTCAGCGGCACGCAAGATGAATTCGTGATGCGCCAGGTGCGCTCATTGGGTGCGGTGGCGTATGTGTGCAAGGGCACGCTGGCCTCGCAAATGCACGAAACACTGATCGCGCTGCTGCGGCCCGACGCCCTGGCCGGGCCGTGGGCCAACCCGCGCACCAGCAGCCTGTTCCCGCGCATGCCCGCCACGGCCATGTACGACCGGGTCTGCGAACTGGGCCCGCGCCACCTTGAAATTCTCGAGTTGGTGCTGTCGGGCTGCACCAACCAAGAAATCAGCAGTTCCACCACCTTGTCGCTGGGCACGGTGAAAAACTATGTTTCGTCGCTGCTGCTGGCGCTGGATGTGCGCTCGCGTTCGCACCTGATCAGTCTGTTCCGCTGACACCGCGCCGCGGCCTGGCTTGCCGCGCAAGTATTGACCTGGTGAACACAGACCACGCGCCGGCCCAGATGGGCACCAGCGTGCCGCGCCGGGTGCGCCATGTCGTTGTGGAAGGCACCGCGCCGGCGCCGAGTGACAGCGCGGCCCAAGAGCGGCTCGCGGCGCTGAACCTCGATCGCCGTGCGCTGCACCGGCGCCTGGCCGACGCCGCAGCGCAAGCGGCCTGGGCGCAGTGGCCGGCGCTGGGCGCCGCGTTGTTGCTGCTGGCGTTGTTGCCGGCCTGGCGCATCAGCACTCAGCCGCTCTTTCAGCAGCCCGTGGCAGCGCTGCCGTGGCTGGTGGCCACCGTGGTGCTGGGCCTGGCGCTCATCATCGTGGCGCGGCGCCGGCACCACGCGCCGCGTTTGCGCTGGCAGGTGGCGGCCAGCCTGGCCGTCACGCTGTGCCTGGCCTGGCCGGCCTGGGGGCTGGGCCGCGCAGACGCTCTGCTCAGCACCGCTGCGGCCACGGTGTTTGGCGTGGCCGCGGCGCAGGCGCTGGCGATGTTGCCGCGCCTTGCCATGGCGCCGGTTTTGCTGCCGGCCCTGGCCGGCGTGGGCAGCGCCTGGGCGGGCGTCTTGGCGGATGACTGGCAGGGCCTGGCCCTGGGCCTGGTGGGCAGCGCCTGCGCGGCTGTCCTGGCTCAGCGCGGTCATCGCGCCTGGCAGGCACGGCAACAGCATGAGTTCGACCTGGGTGAGCAGTTGCGCACAGCAGAGTCGGCGCGCGACGCCGCGGTGCGCACCGACCAGGACAAGAGCCGCTTCCTGGCCATCGCCAGCCACGACTTGCGCCAGCCCGTGCATGCCCTGGGGCTGTTTGCCGCCACCTTGCAAAAGCGCCTGCTCGATTCGCCCGACGAGCCGCTGGCGCGCAACCTCATGCGCGCGGTCGATGGCCTGGAGCGCTCGTTCAACGCCATGCTCGACGTCTCCAAACTCGACGCCGGCGCCATCAGCCCGGCGCCGCAGACCTTTCCCTTGCGCGATATGTTCCGCCGCCTGCACATGCAGTACGCCGGCCAGGCTGAATTTGCCGGCCTGGGGCTGCGCTTTTCGCCCGGCGGCAAGTCGGTGACGAGCGACCCGCAGTTGCTTGAGCGCATCGTCGGCAACCTGATCCAGAACGCCATCAAGTACACCAGCCAGGGCGGCATCGTGGTGGTGGCGCGCAACACGGCCACGCGCATCAACATCGAGGTCTGGGACACCGGCTGCGGCATCGCGGCCGCCAACTTGCCACGCGTGTTCGAAGAGTTCTTCCAGGTCGGCCACGGCGAGCGCGACCGCAGCCATGGCCTGGGCATGGGCCTGGCCATCGTCAAGCGCCTGGCGGCCTTGCTCGGGCACCGGCTGGAAGTGGCCTCCACGCCCGGGCGCGGCACGCTGTTCCGCGTGGGTGTGGCGCTGGGCGGCCTGGCCGGCATGCAGGACGAACTGGCCCCGGCCGACACCCAGCCCATGCAGGCCCAGGGCCCGCTCATGGTGTTGGTGGTGGACGATGAAGAGCCCATCCGCGAGGGCCTGCGCCTGCTGCTGGCCGAATGGGGCATGCAGGTCATCACCGCGGCCGATGCGGCGCAGGCCGAGCAGGCCGTCACGGCATTGGAAGGCCGGGTTGACCTGGTGCTCAGCGACCTGCACCTGGGCGCGGGGCCGGACGGCATGGAGGTCATTGCGCGCGTGCGCCGCCTGTGCGGCCGCGAGGTGCCGGCGATCTTGGTCACCGGCGACACCGGGCATGAAGAAATCCAGCGCGTGGCCAGCGCCGGCGACCTGGTGCTGTTCAAGCCGGTGCAACCGCGCCGCCTGTTCGAGGCCATGCGCTCGGCGCTGAGATGATTCCGCAATCGGGGGGATGGCGCCGCCCCAACGGCCCGTGCAAGGTGACTTTCGACCACTGGCACGGCGGCCGCACGCTCCTAGAGTTCGCGCCATGCACCCAGCCGCCCGCTGCAATTGGGCGTTAGCACCATGCCAGACCTGCCGGTCGATTTAGAAACCTTGCTCAGCCCGCTGGCCGATGCCAACCCGGCCGGGCCGAACCTTGACCTCGACCCGGCGTTCCAGGCCCTTGAGCAAGATGCCGCGGGCAAGCCCGAGCGCCAGTACGGGGCCAAGGTCTACGCCGCCGAGCCGCCTGATTGGCCGGGCGTGCAAGAGCATGCCCTGGGCCTGGCCGCGCGCACGCGTGACCTGCGCGTGGCCGTGTGGCTGCTGCGCAGCGCCGCGCACCTGCAAGGCCTGCCCGGCGTGGCCACGGGCTTGGAGCTGCTGCACGAGTTGCTGCGCCGGCATTGGGATGCGGTGCACCCGCAGCTTGACGCCAGCGGCGACGCCAGCGAAGGCAGCGACCCCACCATGCGCCTGAACGCGTTGGCGCCCCTGGCCAGCCGTGACGCCGCGCTGGCCGACCTGCGCGCCGCCGCGCTGGTGAATGAACGCGGCAGCCTGAGCCTGCGCGAGCTTGAACTCGGCCTGGGCCAGGAGCCGGCCGGCCCGGGCGAGGTGGCGCCCACCGCTGCCGGTGTGTTGAAGGCCCTGGGTGAACTGAGCCGCCGCCACCCGGCGCTGCCGCAAACCGCGGCCCGCGGCAGCGCGGCGCTGGCAGGCATCAACGCCGTGCTGCATGAACGACTCGGCGCGGCGCGCGCGCCCGATCTGTCTGCCTTCACGCAACTCTGGGCACTGCTTGGCCGCGGCCTGGCCGGCGGCGCAGCACTACCCGGCACCACCAGCAACCTGCCCGCGGCGCCGGCAGCAGGCGAAGCGCCCGCGCCCACCGCAGCCTCGACGGCCAATGCCCTGAACAACCGCGCCGATGCGCAACGCGAGCTTGAGCGCGTGTGCAGCTGGCTGGAAACGCACGAACCCAGCCACCCCGCGCCGCTGTTGATTCGCCGCGCGCAGCGGCTGATTGGCATGAGCTTCATCGAGATCATCCGCGACCTGGCCCCCGACGGCCTGAGCCAGGTCGAGCGCGTTGCCGGCAGCCCGGCATCGAGTTAACTTCAAGCCGCACAGGAGCATTCCACCATGGCCCAAAGCAGCCAGAAATTCATCGCCCGCAACCGCGCCCCGCGGGTGCAAATTGAATACGACGTCGAGCTTTATGGCGCCGAGAAGAAGGTGCAACTGCCCTTCGTGATGGGCGTGCTGGCCGACCTGTCCGGCAAACCCAGCGAACCGTTGGCGCCGGTGGCCGAGCGCAAGTTCCTCGATGTGGACGTTGACAACTTCGACGCCCGCATGCGCTCGATGAAACCGCGTGCGGCGTTCCAGGTGACCAACCGGCACACCGGCGAAGGCAACCTGGCCGTGGACATCACCTTCGAAAGCATGGACGACTTCTCGCCCGCCGCGGTGGCCGCCAAGGTCGAAGGCCTGCGCCAGTTGCTCGAAGCACGCCAGCAGTTGGCCAACCTCATCACTTACATGGACGGCAAGACCGGCGCTGAAGAGCTGATCGCCAAGGTCATCAAAGACGAGGCCTTGCTCAAGTCGCTGGCCGCGGCCAAGGCGGCGCCGCCGGCCGCATAGCGGCTTGCGCAATTCGAACCCTTCTTCAAGAGAGCACACCATGGCCGAACAAACCACCCAGACCGCCCCGCCCCTGCAAGGCATGACGCTCGCCGGCAACGACTTCGCCGCCTTGCTGAACAAGGAATTCCGGCCCAAGAGCGACGAGGCCAAGAGCGCCGTCGAGCAAGCCGTGCTTACGCTGGCGCAGCAGGCGCTGGCCGGCACCCAGCTCATCGGCAGCGACGTGCTGGTGTCGATCGAAGCCATGATTGCCGAGCTCGACAACAAGCTCTCGCAGCAGGTGAACGAGATCCTGCACCACCCCGACTTGCAGCAGCTTGAAAGTGCCTGGCGCGGCCTGCACTACCTGGTGAACAACACCGAG
>JANMYI010000740.1:0-9189 GCA_031381955.1 Burkholderiales bacterium | reverse complement strand
CCGCTGCGACTACTGCCTGCAAGGCCGCGACAACCTGTGCAGCCGCCGCAGCATGGTGGGCATGACGCGCCCCGGCGCGTTTGCGCAGCGCATGAGCATCCCCGCCGCGTGCCTGATCGCCCTGCCCGACAGCCTGAGCGCATTGGCCGGCGCGCTCACCGAACCGGCCGCCACGGCGGTACACGCCATTAACCTTTCCATGCGTGCGCTGGTGCGCCCCTTGCCTGAATGCCGCGTACTGGTGCTGGGCGGCGGCGCCATCGGCACACTGGCCGCATTGCTGCTGCGCCACCACGGCGTGGCCGAATTGCAGGTGGCTGAAACGAACCCCTTGCGCCGCGCATCGCTGGAGCAACATGCGCGCTGCGCTGTGTTTGACCCGCGCGGTACCGCACCGGTGGACAGCAGTTTTGACTACGTGATCGACGCGGTGGGCAGCGCCCTCACGCGCCAAACCGCCATGGCAGCGGTGAAGCCCGGCGGCGTGGTGATGCACATCGGATTGCAAGACTGGGCCAGCGAGGTCGACATGCGCAAACTCACGCTGGCCGAGATCACCTTGCTCGGCACCTACACCTACACCCAGGCCGACATGCGCGCCACCGTGGCCCTGCTGGCGCGCGGCGCGTTTGGTGAATTGACGTTGGTGCAGGCACGCCCGCTGGCCGAAGGCGCGGCGGCGTTTGCCGATTTGCACGCCGGGCGCACGGCGGCGGCCAAGTTGGTGTTGCTGCCGCTTTGAACAGCGGGCACTTGATCTGGGCGGATACTGATTCGTGTTGTGCCCGGATCAGGAGTCGTCATGCCCACTGAAAATTTTGACGCCATCATCGTCGGCGCCGGCCAGGCCGGCCCGGCCATCGGCGCACGTTGCAGCCAGGAAGGCCTGCGCACGGCGGTTGTTGAGCGTGGCCACTTCGGCGGCACCTGTGTCAACGTGGGCTGCGTGCCGACCAAGACACTGGTGGCCAGCGCGCGTGCCATGCACCAGGCGCGGCGCGGCAGCGAGTTTGGTTTTTCAAGCGGCGACATTCGCGTTGACATGGCCCGCGTCATGGCGCGCAAGAACGGCGTCGTGCGCCATTCGCGCGAAGCGGTAGAGGCCTGGATGCGTGGGCTGAAGCACACCGAAACCATCGTCGGCGAAGCGCGCTTTGTGGCGCCAGCCACGCTTGAAGTCGCCGGCCGCCGCCTGACCGCGCCGCGCATCTTTCTCAACGTCGGCGCCCGTGCGCTGCGGCCCGCGCTGCCGGGCATTGACACCGTGCCCACGCTGGACAACGTCTCGATCATGGAACTGACCGAAGTGCCCGAGCACCTGGTGATCGTTGGCGGCAGCTACATCGGGCTGGAGTTCGCGCAGATGATGCGCCGCTTCGGCGCACAGGTGACGGTGGTGGAGCGTGCGGCGCGCCTGCTGCCGCGCGAAGACGACGATGTGTCGGACGGCATCCGCTCGATTCTTGAAAACGAAGGCATTCGCTTTGCCCTGGGCTCCGAATGCATCGCGCTGAGCCGCGACGGTGCGCGCATCACCATCGGCGCGGCCTGTGCGCAAGAGCAGCCGCCCATCAGCGGCAGCCATGTGCTGCTGGCCGTGGGCCGGCGGCCGAACGCCGATGGCCTGGGCCTCGAAGCCGCCGGCATTCACACTGACGAACGCGGCTACATCTTGGTCGATGATCAATGCCGCAGCAGTGCCGAAGGCGTGTGGGCGGTGGGCGACTGCAACGGCCGCGGCGCCTTCACGCACACCTCGTGGAACGACCATGAAGTCGTGGTCGCCAACCTGTTCGACCACGACGCGCGCCGCATCAGCCAGCGCATTCCTTGCTACGCGCTGTTCATCGACCCGGCGCTGGGCCGCATCGGCCTGAGCGAGACCGAAGCGCGTGCCAGCGGCGCCAACTTGCTGCGCGCCAAGATGCCGATGCAGCGCGTGGGTCGGGCGCGCGAAGCCGGCGAAACGCAGGGCTTCATGAAAGTGCTGGTTGATGCCGACAGCCAGCGCCTGCTCGGCGCGGCGATCCTGGGCCTGAACGGTGACGAGGTGATTCATTCGCTGCTTGACGTGATGGCCGCCGGCCAGCCCTACACCGCCATTTCGCGCACCATGCACATCCACCCCACGGTGTCGGAACTGGTGCCGACCCTGCTGCAGCAGTTGCGGCCGGTGGCCAAACCGCCAGTTGAACAGGACAAACCATGACCGAGCATCCCACCGTGCTCGGCCACGCATGATGGGCCAGGGTCACGCTTCCACCCTCGCCCCCAACCGCCACATCAGGCAGCCATGAAGTTGCTGCTTGCGCCGATGGAGGGCCTGCTTGACCACAGCCTGCGCGACTTGCTCACACGCGCCGGTGGCATCGACCGCTGCGTCTCGGAATTCATCCGCATCACCGACCAGCTCTTGCCCGCACGCGTCTTCACCCGCGTCATGCCCGAGCTTTTGACGTGCAGCCGCACAGCGGCGGGCACACCGGTGCGCGCACAGTTGCTCGGCTCAGACCCCGCCTGCCTGGCCGACAACGCCGCGGTGCTCGCCAGCCTGGGCGCCGAGGGCATCGACTTGAACTTCGGCTGCCCCGCGCCCACCGTCAACCGTCACCGTGGCGGCGCGGTGTTGCTCGATGAACCACACCTGGTGCACGCCATCGTGGCCGCCGTGCGCCGGGCTGTGCCTGCGGCGCTGCCGGTATCGGCCAAGATGCGGCTGGGCCACCGCGACCACGCGCTGATGCTCGACAACGCACGCGCCATCGCCGCTGCCGGGGCGTGCGAACTGGTGGTGCATGCGCGCACCAAGCTCGATGGTTATCGGCCACCCGCGTACTGGGAACACATTGCGCAGATCCAACAGGCTGTGGCGATTCCGGTGGTGGCCAACGGCGAGATCTGGAACGCCGACGATGCGGCGCGGTGCGTTGCCGTCTCAGGCTGCGCGGCACTGATGCTCGGCCGCGGCATGGTCGCCGACCCCGGCCTGGCCTTGGCCATTCGCTGCCCGCAAGGCCCGCCCTTGGCCTGGCCCGCGTTGTGGCCACTGCTGCGCGTTTACTGGCAGCGCACCGCCCTGCATGTGGGGCCGCGCCACCGCGCCGGGCGCTTGAAGCAGTGGCTCAACTTGCTGCGCCGGCGCCACCCCGAAGCACAGGCCGCTTTCGATTTGGTGCGCACCGTGAACGACCCGCTGTGGGTGGATGCCTGGTTGGCCGCACCGGGGTGAGCCCGGCCGCTGTTCGCCCTTCAAGCGCCGATCAGCCAGTACGGTGCGCCGGCGGGCGTGGCGGCCGGCCGCAGGCCGAAGCGCCGCTGCGGCCCGGTGCCATGGCGAATGAGGGCGTGCATGTCGCTGATCACGTCCCTGGCTTCGGCCACATAACCGTGGCCCAACAGGGTGAGGTCGGCGTTGACCGCGTTGACCGTGTCGATGCCGGGCGCCGTGGTCACCGGTGGCATCAACCCGACCCGCGGGAAACCGTGCAGCCAGCGTGAAGCCTCTACCGCGGCGTCGCGCGACGACACGTACAAGGTCGTTCGCTCAGACAGTTGCCGGTAAGCGGCGCACAGCTCCTGGAACTTGCGCGCATCAACATCGGCCGCCGCCAGGATGATCTGCCCAAAGCGAACACCGCTGCGGCGCTGCGCCTGCTGCGTGATCTGGTGCACGGCGCGCAGCACGGCGCGGTTGCCCATGCTGTGGGCGATCACATGAACCCGCCGCGCGCCGCTGCGCTGGGCCATGTCGCACAGGAAGTCGGCAATCGGCGCTTCGTCCAGCTCAACCGCCGCCTCGTCAGCGGGGTACATCTTGACTTTGCCGCGCGAGGCCCAACTGTAGAACGCCATGGCGCCTTTGATCTGCAAGTCGAAACCGATCTGCGCCGCACGCAGGGCAGCCTGTTCGAAGCTGACGTTGAAGCCGTGGATGAAGACCAAGGCGTCCTGGTCGTCGGCCGCGCACTGCTTCAACTGATCTTGCATCTGCTGCCAGAACGCAAGCTCTTGCAGGGTGTTCATATCGGTGAGGGTCGCCACACGCTGCCACCAAGCGGAGCCCACCGATCCCACTTTGTGCGACCGTGGCACGAAGACGCTGCACGTGCCGCGGTGGATGCAAGTGTCGCGCTCAACGCCAAACCCTTGAGATGGATCGGCCGGGTCCACGGGCTTGCGGCTGGTGGCGTACCAGACGCGGTACGCCGCATAGGCCTGCGGCCCTTCTTGCCGCAAGCCCGCGTGGCTGATGAGTTGGCGCGTCAGTGCGCGCACCAGCCCGGCTTGCTCAGGTGCGCTTGAGTCAGACGCTGCGGCGGCACATGCAGGCAAGCCGGGCAACTGCGTTTGAAGCACGGCCAGCAAGTCGGCGGCTTCGAGCTGCTCTGCCCCGCGCGTGAAGGCGCCACGCTCGCATGATTGCATCGCGCCAAGCGCCGACTCGAATCGTGCATCGCTGGCCAATAGCAGCAGTGCCGATCGGGCCAGATCACCCGGCACCATCGGGTCGCCTTGCTCGGCCGCGAGCGAAAGCGCATCAGCCATCGAGTGGGCCTGATTTTGGATGGCCTCGGGCGTGGGTGACGCTGTGGCCAACGCGCGCACGAAACGGCGCAGCAGGGCGATGGCTTCGGTGTCCGAAAGTGCTTGGATTCGGAGTTGAAGATCGGTCACTGATGATCTCCTGGGGGCAACGCTCGCAGCCTCGCAACACGGCCAAGCGAGCGTTTGGCAATGACCGCGTTTTGCCCATCGTCCAGCCGTTCAAACACCGCAAGCGCCTTAAGGCACCAGGCCTCGGCCGCGTCAAGGTCGCGCCGTCCCTCCGCCACCCTGCCGAGCTGGTGATAGGTGCTCGCCGCGCCGTGGTCGTTGCCCTGGCGCTCAAAGATCGCCAAGGCCTTGCTGTACGAGGCCTCGGCCGCGTCGAAGTCGCGCGTCAGCAGCGCCAAGTTGCCAAGCTGTCCATAGGAGTTCGCCGCGCCGTGGTCGTTGCCCTGACGCTCCGAGATCGCCAAGGACTTGCGATACAGGGCCTCGGCCGCATCGAAGTCACGCCGCTCCTCGGCCACAGTGCCGAGCTGGTGGTAGGTGATCGCAGCGCCCTGCTCGTTGCCCTGGATCTCCTCGATCGCCAAGGACTTGCAGTACCAAACCTCGGCCGCGTCGAAGTCGCGCCGCTCCTGGGCCACGATGCCGAGCTGGTGGAAGGTGATCGCCGCGCCGCGCTCGTTGCCTTGGCTCTCCTCGATCTCCAAAGACTTCTGGTACCAAACCTCGCCCGCGTCGAAGTCGCGCCGCTCCTGGGCCACCATGCCGAGCTGGTGGAAGGTGCTCGCCGCGACGTCCTCGTTGCCCTGGCGCATCTTGGTCCTCAAAGACTTGCGGTACCAGGCCTCGGCCGCGGCAAAGTCGCGCCGCTCCTGGGCCACCCTGCCGAGCTGGTGGTAGGGCCCAGCCGCCTGGTCTTCCCGCCCGCGTTGGTCGCAGTTCGCGGCATAGGCTTCAAACTGCTGCTGCGCCAGCGGCAGGTTGCGCCGGTTCAGCGCATAGGCCGCCAGGGCCTGCAGCAGTGCGCCGCAGTTCTGAAGATCGCCCAGGCTTTTGGCCAGGCCCAGCGCACGCTCGAAGCTGCCCCCGAACAACTGGAACACGGGCCGCTGCTCGTGCAATTCTTTGGACGCGTATTGATCGGCCAAGGTGCCCATGTAGCCACAGAACCCGCGCTCCCAGGCCGGCAACGCCTCGGGGCTCGCCAGGTGCTGCTTACCGCGCACCCGGGCATAACGCCCCAGAGCCGGGTAAGGAGCACACGTCGGCCAGGCTTTGCCAGATCACCCGCTGCGGCAGGCCCTGGGTGTGTGCCAGCCATTCGATGTAGCCGCGCGCCAGCGTGGTCTTGCCCACACCGCCCAGGCCGTGCAGCAGCAAGGCCGGCGGCGGCCGGCGGCTGGCCCGCTCCAATTCCAGCACCGCGCTGTCGCGCCCGATCACGCCGTGCGGCGCGTGGCTGGCCTGCACCCTGGCTTCCGCCGGAATCTGCTCGGTGGCCGGCTGCGCGTGGCGTGGCGCCTGGGCGGCAAACGTCAGGGTCAGCGGGTCTTGCTGGTACAGCACCGGCACCAGCCAGTCTTGCAGCTCCACGTCGCCCAGGCGCTGCGGTTTGGCCAGCATCGCCTGGCGCCCGCTGCGCGTGGCTTCGGCCACATTGCCGGTGGTGAACAACTTGCCGGTAGAACGCGGGTAAAAACTGACGCGCACCGCTGACGTACAGCGAATAGCCCATCGCCACCACGCTGCGCACGCCGGCACGCAGCAGCGCCGTGGCCACCGAGGCGAACGCGTCTTCGGCTTGGTCGTTGAGCATGGCCGACTGGCAGGCGTTGAGCACCGCGATCGGGATGCGGTGCTCGCGCAGCAGTTGGCTCAGTTGCGCGCCGCTGATGGGGTCTTCGCTGCCGTCAGCGTTCTCGAACACCAGTTGGCCCTGCGGGCCCTTGAAGCGGTCAGAGCCGCCACCCGCCACCTGGCCGAAGCCGCCGTGGCCGTCGAAGTGGACGATGTGGTACTGGCCGGGGTGGGCTTGCAGTTCGCGCCGCAGTTGCTCGAACGTGGGCGGGCGCAGCGCCTTCACTTCAGCCGACAGTTGTTCGCGCTGGATCAGTTCCACCAGCGGGCGAGTGATGCTGCGGTAGGCCACATCGTTGCTGTAGGGCCGCGCGGTGACGAGCAGGATGCACACCCGGTCTTTGGGCAATGCTTCGGGCACGGGCAACGGCTCGGGCGCGGTGTCGAGCTGGCGCTCGATGCGGCAGTGGTGCGCCAGGTCGCCCACTTGCGGGTCGGCCAGCGCCTCCCACGGCCAAGACAGCACGTGTGGGTTGTCGCTGGCCACCACCAGGTGCAAGGCGCTGTGGCCTTGGCGGGTGGCATCGCGGTAGAAGTCGCGGGCCTGGCCGTGGCCAAAGAGCACATCGAAGCTGCGTCGGCCCCAGTCCTGCAAGGCGCTGCACACGCGCTCGGCACGGGTGACGTTGGGGCCCGAGGGCAGGTCGAGGTAGCTCTCCAGGTACCACGCCAATTCGTGGCCCAGGTCGAGGTCGCTGCCGGCAAGCTTCAGAGCCAGTGGGTCAACCAGCTCCACCGTGGGCGCGGCCTTCGCACCAGCGCTGTCCACGCGCTGGACTCCAAACGCCAGACCGGAAGTTTCGGGCCGAAGACGGATCACAAGTCGCGACATATCAAATTGCCTCCCGCTCCTTGGTTGCGAAAGCCAGCACATCAGCCGCATCGCCCCAGGCGAGGAATGTACTTGAGCAGCGGGCGCTGCGCGGCTAACGTCCGATTCAACTGTCTCGCAAAGTTCGGTTGCCTGCGAACACCGGAACCCAACCGCGCACCCAGCCCCCTCACCCCGGCCGCGACAACATCTGCACATAGTCATGCTGCGCCGTGTGGATGGTGGACACGCGGTACTCCACCGGCTTGTCGCCAAAGGTCAAGGCCGTGCGGCGCAGCCGCAACACCGGCGCGCCGAGCGCCAACCCCAGCACCCGCGCCGCAGCACGGTCAGCCGCCACGGCGCGGGCGCGCTCCAGCGCACGCACCACGGTGATGGCGAAGGCTGATTGATAGAGTTGGTAGATGGTGCCGGGCCGTTCACGCATGCGCTTTTCCGTGAGACCTTTGAACAGCAGCACGGGCAGCACCAGCACATCGTGCACCACAGCCTGGCCTTGCAGCAGCAGGCGGTTTTCGATCTGGAAGGCGGCGTCGCCGGTACGCAGGCCCAGGGCCGCGGCGGCATCCTCTTCAGCGCGCACGCGCTCGAACGACAGCAGCTCCACCTGGGGTGCCTGGCGCAGGCCGTCTGAGCGCTCGACATGAAAGAACTGGAACAGGAAGCGGTCTTCGCTGTGCGTGGCCACGAAGGTGCCGCGGCCCTGGCGGCGCACCACGATGTGCTCGGCCACCAGTTCGTCGACCGCGCGGCGCACGGTGCCCACCGACACGCCCATGTCAACCCCCAGCGCGGTTTCGCTGGGCAGCGCCTGGCCCGGCGCCAGCAAGCCCTGCTCGATGCTGCCCAGCAAGGCCCGCTTGACGGCGCGGTACAGCAGCATGCCCGCAGCTTCGGGCGTGATGCGGGCAAACAAGTTCGGGTTGGGCATGGCCGGATTCTGAGCGCAAAGCAGCCTGTCAACCAAGTCATATGGATGACCCGGTTGACACCAGCACACCGGCCCGGCGAGCATCGCGCCTGGCTGCCCGTTTTGCAGCAGCGCAGGAGGCGACAGCGATGATTCACTTTGTGTTGCACGACGCCCACGACACCGTGGCCGTGGTGGTGGTTGAAGGGGTGCAGGCAGGCATGGCCATGACCGGCTGGATCATGGACGAAGACCGCACCATCAGCGTCCAGGCCAGGCAAGACATTCCGATTGGCCACAAGGTGGCGCTGAAGGACATGGCGCCAGGCGACACCGTCATCAAGTACGGTATCGACATGGGCAAGGTCGTTGCCCCCATACAAACCGGGCAGCACGCTCATGTGCACAACATCAAAACCAAGCGCTGGTGATTGACCCACCCCCGTAGCGGCTTACGCCGGTCAGCCAGCCAGCCTGCATGCTGGCTGGTCTTCGCGGGCGAGAAACAGTCCGCAGGGGACTGTTTCTCGTCACCCCTCAGTCCCTCAAGGGGGCGCCGCTGGCGGCCGGGCAGAGCTCGATCCGCGGCGTCCGCTTGATGAGCATTCCGTTGGAGAACCTTCCATGAGCATCGTTGACAAGACCACCACCTTCCAGGGCTACCGGCGTGAAAACGGGCGCGTGGGCGTCCGCAACCACGTCATCGTGTTGCCGCTCGATGATTTGTCGAACGCCGCGGCCGAGGCCGTGGCGCACAACATCAAGGGCGTGATGGCGATTCCGCACCCCTATGGCCGCTTGCAGTTTGGGGCTGACCTGGACTTGCACTTTCGCACGCTCATCGGCGCGGGCTGCAACCCGAACGTGGCCGCGGTGGTGGTCATCGGCATCGAAGACGGCTGGACGCAAAAGGTGGTGGATGGCATCAAAGCCACCGGCAAGCCCGTGGTCGGCTTTGGCATCGAGCTGCATGGCGACCATGACACCATCATGCGCGCCAGCAAGGCGGCGCGCGAGTACGTGCAGTGGGCCAGCGAGA
>JANMYI010000712.1:0-3163 GCA_031381955.1 Burkholderiales bacterium | reverse complement strand
CCCGGCTGGTTTTCAATGGCGCACTCACGTACAAGTCCTGCGTGGCATTCGTGGCCGGGGCCTGCAAGCGCCCGCGCAGTTCAGCTTCATCGCCATTGCCGGTGAAGCTGATGCAGTCCATCGGGCAGATGTCCACGCAGGCGTCGCACTCGATGCAGAGTTTTTCCGTGAACACGGTTTGCACATCGCAGTTCAGGCAGCGCTGGGCTTCCTTGAACGCGGTTTGCAGATCAAACCCCAGCTCGACTTCGACCTTGATGCTCTTCAGCGCCTTCTCGGCCTTTTCCCACGGCACCTTGGAGCGCAGGTCGTTGGTGACTGCGTTGTCGTAGCTCCACTCGTGAATGCCCATCTTCTGCGAGACGAGGTTCACATGCGGCGGCGGGCGCTTCATCAGGTCTTCGCCGTGGAGGAAGCGGTCGATCGACACCGCCGCCTCATGGCCGTGGGCCACGGCGGTGATGATGTTCTTCGGCCCAAAGGCCGAATCACCGCCAAAGTAAACCTGCGGCAGCGACGAGCGGAAGGTCTTGGCGTCGAGCACCGGCAACCCCCATTCGTCGAAATCCACGCCCGAATCGCGCTCGATCCAGGGGAACGAATTCTCCTGGCCCACGGCCACCAGCACTTCGTCGCAATCAATCACCACATCAGGCTCGCCGCTGGGCACCAGGCTGCGCTTGCCCTCGGCGCTGTACACCGACTTCACCACTTCAAAGCTCATGCCGGTGAGCTTGCCGTTCACATGCAAGAAGGCTTTGGGCGAATGGCAGGGCAGGATATCGATGCCTTCATGCTCGGCGTCTTCCTTCTCCCAGGGCGAGGCCTTCATGTCTTCATAGGTGGAGCGCACCACCACTTTCACATCGTCCGCCCCCAGGCGCTTGGCCGAGCGGCAGCAGTCCATGGCGGTGTTGCCGCCGCCCAGCACGATGACGCGCTTGCCCACCTTTTGCACATGGCCGAAGTAGACGTTGGCCAGCCACTGAATGCCCAGGTGGATGTGGGCCGCGGCTTCCTGGCGGCCGGGGGCTTGCAGGTCGCGCCCGCGCGGCGCGCCGCAGCCTACGAAGATGGCGTCCCAGCCCTCAGTCAATAACGCCTTCATCGAGCCAACATACTGGCCGCCGCGGAATTCGACGCCCAAGTTCAGGATGTAGTCGACCTCTTCGTCGATCACTTCTTCAGGCAAGCGAAAGCGCGGCACCTGGGTGCGCATGAAGCCGCCGCCCTTCGGGTCGCCTTCGAACACGGTGACCGAATAGCCCTGCAGGACCAGGTCGCGCGCCACGGTCAGCGAGGCCGGCCCGCCGCCCACGCAGGCCACGCGCTTGCCGTTTTTGGCCAGCGGCCGCGGAATCATGGCGCGGATTTCATCGCCTTTGAAGTCAGCCGCCACGCGCTTCAAGCGGCAAATGGCCACCGGCTCGGGCTTGGCCATGTTCTCTTCTTCGACCCGGCTGCGCCGGCAAGCCGGTTCACAAGGCCGGTCGCAGGTGCGGCCCAACACGCCGGGGAAAACGTTGCTCACCCAGTTGACCATGTAGGCGTCATCGAAACGCCCCTGCGAGATCAAGCGGATGTATTCGGGAACCGGGGTATGGGCCGGGCAGGCCCATTGGCAGTCAACGACCTTGTGGAAATAGTCCGGGTGGAACACGTTGGTGGGTTGCACGGGGGGCGGCCTCCAGCCATCGAACAGGTTGGGGCCAGTCTACTGCTGCCCGGTGCGGCACCGCTCGGGGCTTGCCCGGTTTCACGGCAGGCCGCTGCGCCCAAGGCCGCGTTCACACCACGCGCAACACCTTCTGGAAGCCCGCCACCTTGTGCCCCTTGCGCGCGCGTTTGCCAGCGTGTTCCTGCAAGGCCGCGCCCTTGAGCAGTTCGTCCTTGGCCTTGCCGGCGCGCCCGCTGCCCAGCACGCGCAGCGCGTCGGCGCAGGTGGCCACTGAAAGCAGCGGCGCTTTCGCGTCCACGTCCATCAGCGTCAGACCCTTGCCGCCGCCAGGTTGCAGCTTCAGTTCATCGAGCGGGAACACAAGCAAGCGCCCATCCAGCGCCAGACACGCCACCTGGGTGTGGCCGGCAGCCACGCTCACTGGCGGCAGGAGCTTGTCTGCATCGGCCACCGTGAGGTAGCTGCGCCCGGCCTTGTTGCGCCCGGCCATATCCCCCGCCTTGGCCAGCAGGCCGAAGCCGCCGGTGTTGGACAGCAGCAGCAGGGTGGCCGCCACGCCGGCGAAGTAGTGCGCCATTTGCGTGCCGGGTTCGAGGTCGATCAGGCTGGTCACGGGCACGCCATCACCACGCCCACCGGGCAGCAGGGCCACGGCCACCGAGTACACCCGCGCGCTGCCTTCGCGTGGCGTGCCGAAGACAAGCAAGGTGTCCACGCTGCGGCAGGTGAACGTGCCATACAGCGAATCACCCGCCTTGAACGCCAGGCTGCCAAGTTCCACCTCGTGGCCCTTCAAGGCGCGCACCCAGCCCTTCAGGCTCACCACCACCGTCACCGGCTCATCTGATACTTTAATTTCCGCCACCGCCCGCTTTTCAGCCTGGATGAGCGTGCGGCGTTCATCGCCATGGGCTTTGGCATCGGCCTCGATTTCCTTGATGAGCAAACGCTTCAATGACGCCGGGTTGCCCAGGATGTCTTCGAGCTTGCCTTGTTCCTCGCGCAACTCTTTCAACTCCTGCTCGATCCTGATGCCCTCCAGCCGCGCGAGCTGGCGCAGGCGAATATCGAGGATGTCATCGGCCTGGCGCTCGCTCAAGCTGAAGCGCGCCATCAACGCCGGCTTGGGTTCGTCGGCATTGCGGATGATGCGAATCACTTCGTCGATGTTCAGCAACACCAGCAGCCGGCCTTCGAGCACATGAATGCGCTCCAACACCTTGCTCAAGCGGAACTGCGTGCGCCGCTGCACCGTGGCCTGGCGGAAGGCCAGCCACTCGGTGAGCATCTGGCGCAGGCTCTTTTGCGTCGGCCGGCCGTCGATGCCGACCATCGTCAGGTTGATCGGCGCGTTCGATTCCAGGCTGGTCTGCGCCAGTAGCGCGTTGATCAACTCCTGCTGCTCGACAGTGCGCGTCTTCGGCTCGAAGACCAGGCGTACCGCCGCGTCCTTGCTCGATTCGTCGCGCACGGCGTCGAGCACCG
>JANMYI010000197.1:0-8154 GCA_031381955.1 Burkholderiales bacterium | reverse complement strand
CTTGGCTTCCAGGTGAACCATGTACAGGATGGCGAAGTAGTGCAGCAGGGCCGGGATGATGGCGATCAGGATCAGGCTGCTGTACGGCACACCCAATGATTCGGCCATGATGAACGCCGCCGCGCCCATGATCGGTGGCGTGATCTGGCCGCCGCACGAGGCGCTGGCCTCCACCGCGCCGGCAAAGCGCGGGCTGAAGCCCACCTTCTTCATCAGCGGAATGGTCATGGCGCCGGTGGTCACGGTGTTGGCGATGGCTGAACCCGAAATCATGCCGAACATGCCCGACGACACCACGCTCACCTTCGCCGGCCCACCTGAAAAGCGCCCGGCCACGATGGTGGCCAGGTTGATGAACAACTGCCCCAGCCCGGTGAGCTGCGCCAGCACGCCGAACAGCACGAAGTGGAAAACGAAGGTGGCCACCACGCCCACCGGAATGCCGTAAATGCCTTCGGTGCCGACGTACAGGTGGCGCACGATGCGTTCCACCGAATAGCCGCGGTGCGCCAGGCCGCCGGGCAAGTAAGGGCCGAACATGCCGTACAGCACGCAGGCAATGGCCAGCAGCGGCAGGAACACGCCCATGGTGCGGCGCGTGGCTTCAATCACCATCACCATGGCCACCACGCCTACCATCAAATCCAGCGGCATCGTCTGGCCCACGCGCACGACGAAGATCTCTTGAAAATTCACCAGCAGGTACAGCGAGATGCCGCTGGCCAGGGCGGAAAACAACCAGTCGCGTGCGGCAATGTGGTGGCGCGAGCCTTCCAGCCGGCGCAGCGGCAGGCTGAGCAGGCAAACAGCGCCCAGCGCGGCGGCAAAGGCCAGGCGCTGTTCAGCCGTGGTGCGCGTTTCTAACGACCCAGATAACTGCCAGCCGAGCAGCACATAGAACGCCACCAGGGTGAGCGAGACGATCCACTCCCAGGGCCCGCCCAGGCGCAACTGGCGTGGGAAGACCAGGAACACCAGGCCCAGCACCACGCTCAGGTGAATGGCACGGTGGGCGATCTCGTTGAACAGGCCAAAGCCTGCGGTGTACACATGCCAAGACGACAGCATGAACGCGATCGTCGTGACCAACAGGCCCGAAAAGCCCACCAGGCGGCGGAAGTTGGATTCGGGGTCGTACTGCTCGATCAGGCGTTCAACCTCATCGCTGCTCAATGCGGCGTCGGCGCCGGGCGCTTGCAGGGCCGTCATGGTGCGCAGCCCTCGGGGCGGATGAGGATGGCGCCTTCATACAGGTCAGCCAGCAATTGCGTGCGCCCGGCATGCAGCGTGGTGCGCTGCGCGCGCGAGACGCGCACCAGCAGCGGGTCAACCTGGCGCTGCGTGTGCAGCACGCTGCCGGCGCCTTCGCGTTCGAGCCGTTCGCCGGCTTGCGGCGACGCCGGCAGGCCGTAGCCATCGCCCTCGAAGCGTTCGGCCACCAGCTTCACTTGCGCGCCGCGCACTTCATAAAAATCGGTCACCTGGGTGTTCAACACGGAATGGGTGAAGCTCACGGCGAACAGCGGCGTGGCCAGGTTGAAGCGCGCCAACTCGCCGCCTTGCGGATGCGTGCGCAGCACCAGCATGCAGGCCAGCGCGCTGGCGGGCCCACAACCCAAGATCAGGCCCAGTGCCCACAGCAACGGCGCACGCACAGTGCGGTTACTTCAGCAGGCCCTTTTCCTTGTAGTAGCGCGCTGCACCCGGGTGCAGCGGCGTGGTGCCCACGGCCAGCGCGGTGCCCAGGCTGATGTTCCTGCCCTGCGAGTGCACCTGACCCATGATGGCCGTGTTCTCGTACAGCGCCTTGGTTACTTCATAGGCCACGGGCTCGGGCAGCGCGTCGTGCGTGGCCCACACCGCCATCACGGCCAGGGTGGGCACGGCCGCGGCTACGCCCTTGTACGCGCCGGCGGGAATGGTGACGCTGGCGTAATAGGGCTGCTTCTTTTGCAGCTCGGCCACTTCGGGCCCGGCCAAGGGGATGATCTTCAGCGCGTGCGACTGCGCAAAGTCGGTCACCGCCGAAGTGGGCACGCCGGCGGTGATGAGCGTCGCTTCGAGGTTGCCGTCCTTGATCTTGTCTACGGCCTGGGTGAACGAGGAATGGTCTTCCTTCACCTCGTCGCGCTTGATGCCGTACACCGCCAGCAGGTCGCTGAGCAACTGGTACTGGCCCGAGCCCGGCGCGCCGCTGGACACGCGCTTGCCCTTGAGATCACGCACGCTGTTGATGCCGCTGTCGGCGCGGGTGATGAGTTGCACCGTCTCGGGATACAGGCCGCCCAGGGCGCGCAAGTTCTTCAGCGGCGCATCGTTGAACTGGGCCTGGCCGTTGGTGGCGGCGTCAAGGATGTCAGCCGCCACGAAGGCCGATTCGATCTGCTTTTCAGCCACCAGCTTGGCGTTGGCCACCGAGGCGTTGGCGGCTTCGGCCGACGCCACCACCTTCTTGCCCGCCACGCTGGCCTTGTTGCTGATGAGCTGGGCCAGCATGCCGCCCAGCGGGTAGTAGGTGCCACCGGTGCCGCCGGTGGCGATGCCGAAGAACAGGCGTTCCTGTGCCACGCTGAAGGTGGCGGCAACCAGGCCGATGGCCAGGGTGGCAGCGAGGCTGAGTTTCTTCATGCAAGGCTCCTGCGTCGTCTGACTGAACTTGAAAATTCATGATACGGCGCCGCTGCCGTAGGCCCCGGTCAGCAGTTTCCCTTCCTCGAAGCGCTGCCAGCGGTAGGGCGCCAGCGACACTTCGGTGGGCAGGCCGAGCGCCACTTGCGCCAGCAGCCGGCCCACCACGGGCGAGAGCTTGAAGCCGTGGCCTGAGAAGCCGAAGGCCACCGTCAGCCCCGTGAAGCCTGGCACGGCGCCGAGCACGGGGTTCCAGTCGGGCGTCACGTCGTACAGGCCGGTCCAACTGCTGGCCAGACCGGCAGCGGCATAACACGGCAGTCGAGCGGACAACTCCTGCCCCAGCGCCAGCACGGTGTCCAGCGGCACATCGGCCTGGCCTTCATCAGCATCGACCACCGGCCCCGCGCCGCCCGCGCTCACCAGCGCCTGGGTGCGGCCGTACGAGCGTGCGTACAGCATCGAAGGCCCGGCCATGTCTTTGAACACCGGGTAGCTGGGCAGATAAGGTTGCGGGGCGCTCAAGGCCACCACTTCGTGCCGCTGCACCTGCACGGGAGCATGCAAGCCCAGCGGCGCCAGCAGCCGCGGCGCCCACACATTGGCCGCCAGCACCACATGGCCCGCGCTCAGCGCCGTGCCGTCGGCGAGCCGAACGCCGTTCACCCGCCTACCTTGGTGCAACAGGCCTTGCACGCGCGTGCCCAGGCGCTGCACCACGCCCAAGCGGCGCGCGGCGCGGGCGACGGCGCTGGCGGTGAGATAGGCATCCGCATAGCCGGCGTCAGGCTCATGGCCGAAAACGGCCAAGCCGCCGCTGTGCAGCAGCGGCAACAGCTCGCGCGCTTGCGCGGCGCTGATCTCATCGGCCGCAATGCCCAGCGCGCGCTGCCGGGCCAAAGCCGCGCGCACGGCCGCGGCCCTGGCGTCATCAGCCACGATCAGGTAACCGCAACGGTTAAAGCCGCAGTCGGCCTCGCCATCGCCCAAGTAGGCTTTGAAATCTTTGAACACGGCCAGCGAGCGCTGCGCCAGTTCAACGTTTTCCGGCACCGAGTAGTGGGTGCGCAATATGGCGCTCGATTGCGCACTGGTGCCACTGGCCACATCGGAACGCTCGTCGAGCAACAGCACCCGCTTTGCACCCAGCCGGGCCAGGTGGTAGGCCGTGGCGACGCCAACCACCCCGGCGCCGACCACGACCACATCAACGGTCATGCGTGCGCCGCGACCTCGCCCGCGGCGGGCTCCTGCACGGCAGGCGTGTCGATCTCGCCCGGCACGCGCTTGCGCGCGAACCACGAATAGACCGTGGGCACGACGAAGATGGTGAGCAAGGTGCCCACGCTCATGCCGCCCACTATCACCCAGCCGATCTGCTGCCGGCTCTCAGCCCCCGCCCCCGTGGCCAGGGCCAGTGGCAAGGCGCCCAGCACCATGGCGCCGGTGGTCATGAGGATCGGGCGCAGGTGCAGCGCCGCGGCTTCGGTCACTGCCGCGTGGACGCTGCGCCCCTGGCGGCGCAACTGGTTGCTGAACTCCACGATCAGGATGCCGTGCTTGGTGATCAGGCCCACCAGCGTGATCAGGGCGATGCGCGAGTACACGTTCAGGGTGCCCCCGCTGAGCTCCAAGGCGGCCAACGCGCCGACGATTGAAAGTGGCACCGACAGCAAAATGACGAAGGGGTCGACAAAGCTTTCGAACTGCGCGGCGAGCACCAGAAAAATGAACACCAAAGCCAGCACAAAGACCAGGTTCAAGGCCTCACCCGAGGCGCGAAATTCGCGCGACACACCGTTCAGATCAGTCACATAGCCAGGCTTGAGCACGCGCACAGCGGCTTCGTCCATGTAGACTAATGCCTGACCCAATGAATAACTGGGCGCCAGGTTGGCCGTGATGCTCACCGAGCGGCGTTGGTTGAAGTGGTTGAGTTCACGCGGGCTCACGGCTTCGCGCACGCTCACCAGGCTTGAAAGCGGCACCATGGTTTCGTTGCGCCCACGCACGAAAAGCTTTTCAATGTCTTGCGGCGTGATGCGGCCTTGCGCCGTGGTTTGCACGATCACGTCGTACTGGTCAGCGTCGCGCTTGTAGCGCGTGACGGCGCGGCCGCCGAGCATGGTTTCCACCGTGCGCGCAATCTGGTCGACGTTCACGCCCATGTCGGCCACGCGGTCGCGGTTGACTTCAATGAACAGCTCGGGCTTGTTCAGCCGCAGGTCGATGTCGGGCTGCACGAAGCCGGGGTTCTTGGCCATTTCGGCAAGCATGAGCTGCGCGGCGCGACCCAGGTTTTCATAGCTCTCGTTGGTCTGGATCACGAAGTTGATCGGCCGCTCACGAAAGCCCTGGCCCAGGCTGGGCGGCGTCACCGGGAACGCGGTCACGCCCGGCAGGCCGGCCAATTGCGGCTGCATGGCACGAGCCAGTTCGAGCGTGGTCTTGTCGCGCTCGGCCCAGTCGACCGCGCGCAAAATCACGGTGCCTTGCGACACCGACGGGTTGCCGGCGAACACGAAAACACGGTCGAAGTACTTGCTGTAGCCGTCGACGATGCGCTGCAATGCGTCGAGATAGCGGCCGGTGTATTCGAGCGTGGAGCCATCGGGCGCGGTGACGGGAATGAACACCACGCCACGGTCTTCAAGCGGTGCCAGCTCGCTCTTGGCATTGGTGAACAACCACCAACTGCCCACGCCCGAAGCCACCATGATGACGAGCACGATCCAGCGCTGGCGCAAGATGAACCGCAGCGTGCCGCTGTAGCCATTGGTTAACGCCACCAGCACGCGTTCCATGAAGGTGTCAAAGAACCAGGGCTTGGGGTTGTGGCGCAGCAGCTTGCTGCACATCATGGGCGTGAGCGTGAGCGCCACAAAGCCCGAGACGATCACCGCGCCGGCCAGCGTCAACGCAAACTCAACGAACAGGCGGCCGGTGCGCCCGGGCGTGAAGGCCAGCGGCGCAAACACCGCGGCCAGCGTGAGCGTCATGGCCACCACCGCAAAGCCGATTTCGTGCGCGCCTTTCAACGCCGCTTGAAACGGCGGCAAGCCTTCTTCAATGTGGCGGAAGATGTTCTCCAGCACCACGATGGCATCGTCCACCACCAACCCGATCGCCAGCACCAGCGCCAGCAGCGTGAGCGTGTTGATGGTGAAGCCGGCCGCGGCCATGAGCGCGAAGCTGCCGACCAGGCTCACGGGAATGGTCACCAGCGGAATGATCGACGCGCGCAGCGTGCGCAAGAACACGAATACCACCAGCGCCACCAGGGCCGTGGCCTCGGCCACGGTGCGGTACACACCTTTGATGGAACGGTCGATGAAGACCGAGTTGTCGTTGGCCTGAATGACCTTCAGGCCCGGCGGCAGGTCGCGCTGAATTTGTGGCATGGCCGCGCGCACACCGGCTGACACCTCCAGCGGGTTGGCCGTGGCGTTGCGGATGATGCCGGTGGAAATGCTGGGCACGCCGTTCAGCCGCACCCGGCCGCGCTCGCTCACCGCGGCTTCTTCGATGCGGCCCACGTCGCGCAGGCGCACCGCGTAGCCGTTCACCTGCTTCAGCGTCACGTCTGAAAACTGTCGCACCGTGTTCAAGTCGGTGCGCGCGGTGACACTGAATTCGCGTTGCTGGCTTTCAATGCGGCCAGCCGGCACCTCAAGGTTTTGCTTGCGCAGCGCGTCTTCAACGTCTTGCACGGTCAGGCGGTACGAGGCCAGGCGGTCGGCGTCGAGCCAGATGCGCATGGAGTACTTGCGGTCACCGCCAATCTGCACATCGGCCACGCCGGGAATGGTCTGCAGGCGCGGCTTGACGATGCGGTTGATGACGTCGGTGACTTCCAGCGGGTTCATCGTCTCGCTCACGAAGGCCAGCCAGATCACCGGAAAGGCATCGGCCTCGACCTTCGAGATGATGGGTTCATCGGCCGCTTCGGGCAGGCGGCCGCGCACGCGCGAAACGCGGTCGCGCACGTCGGCGGCGGCAGCGTCGGGGTCTTTGCTGAGCTTGAAGCGCACGGTGATGAAGCTTTGCTCGGAACGCGAGGTGGAGGTGAGGATGTCCACGCCGTCAATGGCCGAGATGGAGTCTTCCAGCGGCTTGGTGATCTGCGACTCGATGACTTCCGACGACGCGCCCACCAGCCGCGTGCCCACCGTGACCACGGGCTCGTCGATGCGCGGGTACTCGCGCACCGACAACTTGTTGTACGACACCGCGCCCACCAGCACCAGCATCAGCGACATCACGCTGGCCAGCACCGGGCGGCGGATCGAGGTTTCCGAAATCTTCATGGCGGGCCTTCAGTGCCAGAGCGTGGCTAACCGTGAACGTTAAAAACCGTGAACGAAAAAATCAAGCCGGCGAGCCATTGCGCGCTGCACTGCCGGCGCCGCCGGCACCCCCGGCACCTCCGGCAGACCCCGGCCGCGCTGCACCCGGCGCTGCGCCACTGGCGCCGCGTCCCGGGCCGCGCGGGCCGCCTTCGCTGCCCACCTTGTTCAAGTCGACCACCCGCACCGGCAGCATGTCGCCACGCAGCAGCCGCGTTTGCCCGGCCGTCACCACCAGGTCGCCCACGGCCACGCCTTCGGTGATCTCGGCCTTGCCCGGCACGCGCACCCCAATGCGCGCCTCGATCTTCTGCGCCAGCTTGCCGTTCGGCCCGTCGACCACCTTGAACAAGTACTGGCGGTCACCCAGCGGCACCAAGGCTTCTTCGGGCACCACCAAGGCGCCTTCGCGCACCGCGAACAGCACGCGGGCGCGGGCAAACATGCCGCTGCGCAGCACGCCGCCGGCGTTGTCGATGCGGGCACGCACCAGCATCGAGCGGCCGTTGGCATCGAGCTGCGAATCGAGTGCATCCACCCGGCCCATGAACTTGCGCCCGGGCAGGCTTTCCAGCGTCACCTCCACCGGCTGGCCCACGCGCAGCCGCGCGATGGTGCTTTCGGGCAAGCGAAAGTCGGCCCACAGCGCGCCGATGTCTTCGATGGTGACCATGTCGGCGCCGTCTTTGACATAGTCGCCCACGTTCACCGAACGGATGCCCAGGCCGCCATCAAACGGCGCCACGATGCGCATGCGCATCAACTGGGCCTGCGCCAGGGCGACCTGTGCGTCGGCCACTTCAAGTGCGGCGGCGTTCTGGTCCACCGCACTTTGGCTGACGAAGTTTTGCGCCAGCAGTTCGCGGCTGCGCTTGAGGTTGGTGCGCGCGATGCTGGCCTGCGCCTCCGCCTGCTGGGCCTGCGCCTTTTGCAAGGTGTCATCCAGTTGCACCAACAGTTGGCCGCGGCGCACGCGCTGGCCGTCGCTGAAAGCCAGCTGGGCGATGCGCCCGCTGACCTCCGGGCGCATCACCACACCTTGGCGCGCGCGCAGGCTGCCCACGGCCTGGGCGTCGTCTTCGATACGCAGGCGTTCCACCTTGCCCACTTCCACGGCGGCAGCGCCCTGGCCGCCCGGGCCCGCCGCGGCGCCAGGGCCTGCACCCGCACCCGCACCCGC
>JANMYI010000688.1:0-3591 GCA_031381955.1 Burkholderiales bacterium | reverse complement strand
GCCCAGCTGCCAGCCGCGGGACATGAGTTCTTCGAGCACATAGCGGTCGCCCACCTTGGCACGCACCAGTTCCACGCCATGCGAGCGCAAGGCCACTTCAATAGCCATGTTGGTCATCAACGTGCCCACGACGCCGGGCACCGCCTGCCCCTGGGCCAGGCGGTCCAGCACCATCACGTACAGCAGCTCGTCACCATTGAACAGGCGGCCGGTGGCGTCAACCAGTTGCAGTCGGTCAGCGTCGCCATCGAGCGCAATGCCGTAGTCGGCGCCCTCTTGCTTCACCGCGGCCACCAGCGCCGCCGGTGCGGTGGCGCCCACGCCATCGTTGATGTTCAGGCCGTTGGGCTTGCAGCCAATGGCCACCACGTTGGCACCCAATTCGTGAAAGACATCGGGCGCCACGTGGTAGGCCGCGCCGTTGGCACCATCCACCACCAGCTTCAGACCTTTGAGCGACAGTTCACTGCCCACCGTGGCCTTGCAGAATTCGATGTAGCGGCCGCTGGCATCGTCAAGCCGCTTGGCCTTGCCAAGGTTGGCGGAGTCGGCCCACTGGGGCGGCACATCGAGTTGCGCCTCCACCGCAAGCTCCCACTCATCGGGCAGTTTTTCGCCGCGCGCGGAAAAGAACTTGATGCCGTTGTCGGGGTAGGCGTTGTGCGAGGCGCTGATCACAACGCCCAGGTCAAGCCGCAGCGCGCGCGTAAGGTAGGCCACGCCAGGCGTGGGCAGCGGGCCGCTGAGCAGCACATCGACGCCGGCCGAGGCAAAGCCCGCCTCCAGCGCTGACTCGATCATGTAGCCCGAAATGCGCGTGTCCTTGCCGATCACCACCGTGGGCCGCGCGCTGCTGCGCTTGAGCACGCAGCCCACGGCGTGGCCCAGCTTGAGCATGAAGTGGGGCGTGATGGGCGCCTGGCCCACGGTGCCGCGGATGCCATCGGTTCCAAAAAAACGTCGGGTCATGGGTGCTGATTGGTTGTGGGTTGTGCGGGTTGCAGGGCGTGCCAGACTTTGAGCGCGTCCACCGTGGCGGCCACATCATGCACGCGCACGATGCGCGCACCGGCCTGCACGGCGCTCAAAGCTGCGGCCAGGCTGGCGGCCGTGCGATCTTGCACAGGTTGGCCGGTGATGTGACCCAGGGTGCGCTTGCGCGACCAGCCGATGAGCAGCGGGTAGCCCAGCGCCAGCAGGTTACCCAAGTGCCTGTGCAGCTCAATGTTTTGGGCGTCGGTCTTGGCGAAGCCGATGCCCGGGTCGAGCACGATGCGCGATGCGGCCACGCCTGCTGCGCGCACCTGCGCTGCGCGGTCGCCCAGGAAGGCCTTCACTTCACCCACCAAATCAGCGTAGTCGGTGAACCCCGGCATCGAGCCCGGCTCGCCGCGCAGGTGCATCAGGCACACGCCGGCCTGGGGGTGGGCGCTGAACGCCGCCAGCGCGCCCGGGCGACGCAGGGCGCGAACGTCGTTGATGATGTCCACGCCCAGGCCGAGTGCCTCGCGCATCAACTCGGGCTGGCTCGTATCCAGCGACACCGCCACGCCAAGGCTCAACGCGGCGCGCAGCACGGGCAGCACGCGCGCACGCTCATCCGGCGCGCTGACCGGTGCGGCACCGGGGCGGGTGGACTCGCCGCCAATGTCCAGGATGTCAACGCCTGCCTTCACCAGCGCCTCGCAGTGCGCCACGGCTTGGGCGGGTTTGTCATGTGAGCCGCCGTCGCTGAAAGAGTCGGGCGTGACATTCACGATGCCCATCACCCGTGGCCGGCTGAGGTCGATCTGAAATCGACCGGTCTGCCAAAAAGTGCGCGGGTGTGGCATGCAATGGAAAACGGGGCGCGAAGCCCCGTGTGCTGGTTCCCGTGCCGAGCCTAGGCCGTGGCGTGCGCGCCGTCGGGGTTGACCGGCGGCGGTGTGGGCCCGGGGCTGCGCGCGGCCGGGGGCGTCCAGTCTTTCGGTGGGCGCGGCGGGCGGCCTTGCATGATGTCTTGAATCTGCTCGCCGTCGATCGTTTCCCATTCGAGCAGGGCACCGGCCATGGCATGCATTTTTTCAGCGTTATCTTCGATCAGCTTGCGCGCAATGCCGTACTGCTCATCGATGATGCGGCGGATTTCCGTGTCCACCGCCCGCATGGTCTGCTCACTCATGTTGGTGGTCTTGGTGACCGAGCGGCCGAGGAACACTTCACCTTCATTCTCGGCATAGACCATGATGCCCAGCGCTTCGCTCATGCCAAAGCGCGTGACCATGTCGCGCGCAATTTGCGTGGCGCGTTCGAAGTCGTTGCTGGCGCCGGTGGTCATCTGGTGCATGAACACTTCTTCGGCGATGCGGCCACCAAAGAGCATGGAAATGCGGCTGAGCATTTGCACTTTGTCGGTGCTGTAGCGGTCTTTCTCGGGCAGCGAAACCGTCACGCCCAACGCGCCGCCACGCGGAATGATGGTCACCTTGTGCACCGGGTCGAGCTTAGGCAACAAGTGGCCAATCAGCGCGTGGCCAGCCTCGTGATAAGCGGTGTTCTTGCGCTCGTCTTCGTCCATGACCATCGACTTGCGCTCGGCGCCCATCATGATCTTGTCTTTGGCTTTTTCGAAGTCGATCATTTCCACCACGCGCGCATTGCGCCGCGCGGCGAACAGGGCCGATTCGTTCACCAGGTTGGCCAGGTCAGCGCCACTGAAGCCGGGCGTGCCGCGGGCGATGATGTCGGCCCGCACATCGGCACCGATCGGCACCTTGCGCATGTGCACGTTCAGGATCTGCTCGCGCCCGCGAATGTCAGGCAGCGTCACGTACACCTGGCGGTCGAAACGGCCGGGTCGCAGCAGCGCGGGGTCGAGGATGTCAGGCCGGTTGGTGGCGGCCATGACGATCACACCCAGGTTGGTGTCGAAGCCGTCCATCTCCACCAACATCTGGTTCAGTGTTTGCTCACGCTCGTCGTTGCCGCCGCCCAAGCCAGCACCACGGTGGCGGCCCACGGCATCGATTTCGTCGATGAAGATGATGCACGGCGCGCTCTTCTTGGCCTGCTCGAACATGTCGCGCACGCGCGCGGCGCCCACGCCGACAAACATTTCAACGAAGTCGGAGCCCGAAATGGTGAAGAACGGCACCTTGGCCTCGCCGGCAATGGCCTTGGCCAGCAGGGTCTTGCCGGTGCCAGGGGGGCCCACCAGCAGCACGCCGCGCGGGATGCGGCCACCGAGCTTTTGGAACTTCTGCGGGTCTTTCAGGAAGTCGACCAGCTCCTTGACCTCTTCCTTGGCTTCATCGCAGCCCGCCACGTCGGCGAAGGTGGTGGTGTTGTTGGCTTCGTCGAGCATGCGCGCCTTGCTCTTGCCGAAGCTGAAGGCGCCGCCCTTGCCGCCGCCTTGCATCTGGCGCATGAAGTAGATCCACACCCCGATGAGCAACAGCATCGGGCCCCAGCTGACCAGCAGGCTCATCAACAGTGACGGCTCTTCTCGCGACTTCACGTCGAACTTCACGCCGTTGGCGATGAGGTCGCCCACCAAGCCGCGGTCGAGGTAGGTGGCGGTGCTGCGGATGCGCTTATCGTCATTCGTGACGG
>JANMYI010000625.1:0-4889 GCA_031381955.1 Burkholderiales bacterium | reverse complement strand
CACCAGGTCGAGCAGGCTGTCCAGCCGCGGCTCGCTGGCGGCTTCATAGGCGCCGCGCGCGCGCAGCTCGGCGCGCAGGGCCAGCAGCACGTAGAACATCACGCCCACGCCGGCCAGGGCCTTGCTTTCGAATTCGCAAGCCGGCTGGTTGGGGTTGACGATGACATCGGCCGCCGGCAGCTCGACCACGCCCGCCACCAGCGCGGGCAGGTGGTGGTCGGTCACCAGCACGCGCAGGCCCAGCGCCTTGGCGTGCGCCACGCCGGCGGTGCTGGCGATGCCGTTGTCCACCGTCAACAGCAAACTCGGCCGGTGCAGCACGGCCAGGTCAACGATGGCCGGGGTGAGGCCGTAGCCGTGCACGGCGCGGTCCGGCACCACGTAGTGCAGCGTGCCGGCTTGCGCGCCCAGCAGCGCCAGGCCGCGCAGGGCCACGGCACAGGCGGTGGCGCCGTCGCAGTCGTAGTCGGCCACGACGCAAATGTGTTGCGCCGCGGCCAGGGTGTCGGCCAGCAGGCTTGCCGCGGCCTGTGCACCCAGCAGGTTGGCCGGTGGCAACAGCTTGGCCAGCGCGTCGTCGATGTCATCGCTGCTGCGCACGCCGCGCGCGGCCAGCAGCCGCGCCAGCAGCGGGTGCAGCCCCTGCTGTTCGAGCGCGAAGGCCAGACGCGGCGGCGACGCGCGGGCTTCGATGCGCGGGCCCATCACAACGGCTCCAGCACTTGGGCCACGCTGGGGCGCCGCCAGCGCTGCCATTGCCGGGTCAAGCCGCGCAGCAGCCCACCGCGGGCGGGCGCGAAGGTGACGGCGTGGCGCTCGCCGCACAGCGTGAGCCGGGCATCGCGGTTGCGCGCAGCCTGCGCCCACCACCGGCGCAAGCAGTCGGCATCGAGTTCCGCCCAGGCCCGCGCCCAGGCCGGCACATCGAGCGCCAAGGCCGGTTGGCGCAGGCGTTCGTCGACAGTGATCTCTACCGTTGCCCGCTGCGCCACCCCGGTGCCGCTGAGCCAGAACGAATTCACCGCCAGCTCGCCCCGCGCCTCGCGCCGCGCATTCAACGGCGCCGTGTACAGCAGCATTTGCAGCTCGCTTTGCAGCCGCCGCCAGGCCACGGCCTGCGGCGTGCGTTGCAGCCAGGCTTGCACACTGCGGCCACGCACACGGTCGAGCGCGGCGGTGGGCTGGGCGGCCAGGCTGGCGTGCTGCACATACCAGCGCGTGGCGGCGCCGAAGTGCAGCGCCCAGCCCAGGTCTTCAAACAGGCCGCGCACCAGCGCCAGCAATTCGCGCGACTCGCTGTCAGACAAGTTCAGCGCGGTGGGGTCGAGCAGCACCACGTCGTCGGCCGAGGCCTGCCAGTGGCCGGGGGTGAGCAGGCCCCAGGCGCTGCCTTCGGCCAGGCTCACGCCGTCGCGCCGCGCCCACTGCGCGGCCAGCGGCCACAGGCCGTCGCCACCCTGCCAGCCCTGCGCCTGGGCATAGGCCGCCTCGTGCGGCGCACTGAGCGACGACTCGCTTTCGCCGCTGTGCAGGCTCGGCTCGCAACGCCCCAGAATCTGTTCCAGCGCCGGCAACTTCAAGCCAGCGCTGGCCTTTGCAAACAGCGGCGAAGCCGGGGCCGCAAAGGGGATGAGCAGGTGCATGGTTTGATTATGGTTGGCGCGCGTCGGGCCAGCCCCGGTCCTCGTGCAGCTAGCATGCCGCCCATGAACCTGCCCTATGAGTGGCACATCGGCTGGCGCTACACGCGCGCCGGGCGCAGCGGCCGGCGCAACGGCTTCATCTCCTTCATCTCCGGCATCTCCATGCTCGGCATCGCCCTGGGCGTGGCGGCGTTGATCATCGTGCTGTCGGTGATGAACGGCTTTCAGCGCGAGGTGCGCGACCGCATGCTGTCGGTCATCGCGCACATCGAATTGTTCGATGCTTCCGGCAACGCCCTGGCCGACTGGCACGCCACGGCCGCGCAGGCGCGCCAGCAGCCCGAGGTGCTGGGCGCCGCGCCCTTCATCGCCGCGCAGTCGCTGCTGGTGCGCGGTGACGAGATGCGCGGCGCCGTGGTGCGCGGCATTTCGCCGGTGGATGAAGCCACCGTCACGCCGCTGGCCGCGCAGTTGAAGGACAGCACCCTGGCCGCCTTGCAGCCGGGCCAGTGGCAGATCGCCCTGGGCAGCGAACTGGCGCGCTTGCTGGGCGTGCGCGTGGGCGAGAAGGTGACGCTGCTGGCGCCGGGCGGGCAGGTCACGCCGGCCGGCGTGGTGCCACGCATGAAGCAGTTCACCGTGGCCGGGTTGCTCGACACCGGCCACTACGAATACGACAGCAGCCTGGCCTTGATTCACCTTGACGACGCCGCCAAGCTGTACCGCCTGGAAGGCGCCAGCGGCGTGCAACTCAGGCTGAACGATGTGCACGCCGCGCGCCGCGTGGCCGCCAACCTGGCCAGCCAGATGGGCCCGGCCTTGGTGGTGCGCGACTGGACGCGCACGAATCGCAACTGGTTCGATGCGGTGCAGATCGAGAAGCGGCTGATGTTCATCATCCTGACGCTGATCGTGGCGGTGGCCGCGTTCAACCTGGTGTCCACGCTGGTGATGACGGTGACCGACAAGCGCGCTGACATCGCCATCCTGCGCACCCTGGGCGCCAGCCCGCGTTCGGTGATGGGCGTGTTCATGGTGCAGGGCGCGGCGGCCGGCATCATCGGCACCGGCGCGGGCGTGGCCCTCGGCCTGCTCATCGCTTTCAACGTGGGCGTGATCGTGCCCTTCATCGAACGGCTGCTCGGCGTGGCCTTCCTGCCCGGCAGCATCTACGTCATCAGCCACATGCCCAGCGAGCCGCTGCTGAGCGACATCGTTCCCGTCGGCTTGATCTCGCTGTTATTGGCCTTTGCCGCCACGCTGTACCCGAGTTGGCGCGCCAGCCGCGTCAACCCGGCCGAGGCCTTGCGCTATGAGTGACATGGAGCCCCCAAGAGCCCTGCGGGCTCGCCCCCCCGAATGGGATCGGTTCGACCGGGGCGGCCCGGTTCGAACCGAGCTGGTGTTGCGGGCCACTGATTTGCACAAGCGCTTTCAAGAAGGTGATCTCGACGTGCAGGTGCTGCGCGGCGTGAGCCTGTCCGTGCATGCCGGCGAAACCCTGGCCGTGGTGGGTGCCTCGGGGTCGGGCAAGAGCACCTTGCTGCACCTGTTGGGCGGGCTCGATGCCGCCAGCAGCGGGCAGGTTGAACTGATGGGGCGCAGCCTCAGCGCCATGGACGCTGCCGCGCAAGGCCGCTGGCGCAACCTGCACCTGGGGTTTGTCTACCAGTTTCACCACCTGCTGCCTGAATTCAGCGCGCTCGACAACGTGGCCATGCCCTTGCGCATCCGCCGCCTGGCCAACGCCGAAGCACGGGCTGCGGCCCGCGACACCCTGGCGCAGGTGGGGCTGGCCGATCGCGCGGCGCACCACCCGTCGCAGCTCTCGGGCGGCGAGCGCCAGCGCGTGGCCATTGCGCGCGCGCTGGTCACGCGCCCGGCCTGCGTGCTGGCCGACGAGCCCACCGGCAACCTCGACCGCGCCACCGCCGACGGCGTGTTCGAGCTCATGCTCGCGCTGGCGCGCTCGCACGGCACCGCGTTCGTGGTCGTCACGCACGACGCCAGCCTGGCCGCGCGCTGCGCTCGCAGCTTGCAGTTGGGGCGCTGAGGGCGAGATCGCCGCAGCGCGCCGCAACGCAACTTCTTCACGCTTGCAACCCCCGAACACATGCCCTTGCGCCCCGGGGGGCGGCAGGGCCTTTCCTACAATCGCCAGCGTGAACACCCTTAACGCTGACCTGCATTGCCATTCCGTCGTTTCTGACGGCACCCTCGAACCCGAAGCCCTGGCGCAGCGCGCCAAGACGAAAGGGGTGGAGTTATGGGCCCTGACCGACCACGACGAACTCGGCGGCCAGCAGCGTGCGCGCGACACCGCCCTGGCCCTGGGCATGGCCTATGTCAGCGGTGTGGAGATCTCGGTCACCTATCTCGACACCACGGTGCACATCGTCGGCCTGGGCTTCGACCCTGCTGATGCGGGCCTGATGCGCGGCCTGCAAGCCACCCGCGGCGGGCGCAGCGACCGCGCGCAGGAAATCGCGGCTGGCCTGGCCAAGGTGGGTATTGCCCAGGCTTACGAAGGCGCGCTGAAGTACGTCGGCAACCCCGAGCTGATTTCGCGCACGCACTTCGCCCGCTTTTTGGTGGAAGTGGGCGCCTGCGCCGACACCAACGAAGTCTTTCGCCGCTTCCTCACCGAAGGCAAGCCCGGCTACGTGCCGCACCGCTGGGCCAGCTTGCGCAATGCGGTGCGCTGGATCACCGAGGCCGGCGGCATCGCCGTCATCGCCCACCCCGGGCGCTATGGCTTCACGGCCACGCAAGAGCACGCCCTGTTCAACGAATTTATGCAACACGGCGGGCGCGGCGTGGAAGTCATCACCGGCAGCCACACGCCGGCTGAATACGGCAAGTACGCCGAGAAGGCGCGCGACTACAAACTGCTGGCTTCACGCGGCAGCGACTTTCATTCGCCGTATGAAAGCCATGTCGACCTCGGCGCCTTGCCCGACCTGCCCGGCTTCCTGACGCCGGTGTGGGCCGAGCTGCAAGACCGCATCGCCCAGCCCGTTACCTGAACGGCTGAGCCGCCGCCGCGGCATGACGCCATGTCGCAGTACTTCGAAGTCCATCCCGATAACCCCCAGGGCCGCTTGCTCAAGCAGGCCGCGCAGATCATCCGCGCCGGCGGCGTGGCCGCCATCCCCACCGATTCAAGCTATGCCCTGGCCTGTCACTTGGACGACAAGGCCGCCGCGCAGCGCCTGCGCCAGATTCGTGAGGTGGATGACAAGCACC
>JANMYI010000561.1:0-7969 GCA_031381955.1 Burkholderiales bacterium | reverse complement strand
GCGTCGGCCTGGCCGGCGCCTTACCGGCGTGGGCATTGGGGGCGGGCGAGCCATTCGTGCCGCCGCGGCGCTATGCCACGGCCGCCGCAGCCCCTGCGGCCAGCGCCGCCAGTGCTGCCCGCGAGGCAGTGCTTCAAACCGAGCTGGGCGACGCCGTGGTGGCAACCGGCGGCTTCAGCGGTGTGCGCCTGGGGCAGCGGCCACAGGCCTTGATCGACGGCCAGTGGGTCGCAGTCGGCCAAGCCGTGCGCGGTGCGCAGTTGTTGGCCGTGCAGGCTGACCACGCGCTGCTGCGCTGGGCCGACGGCCGCACCGAACGCCTGGTCCTGGCCGGGCAGACCGAACTCGTGCGCCGCAGCCATGCCGCGGCGCCCCCCAGCAACCCACGCACGCCAACGCCATGACCCCATCCTCTGCATGGCCACGCCTTGCCCTGCTGCTTTCGAGCAGCCTGCTGCTGGCGGCTTGCCAAACCGGCCCCAAGCCGCGCAGCACCGCCGACGCCATCGACGCTGAATTGCGCCAGGCCCTGCCCAAGCCCGTGCCGCGCGCCGCGCCCAGGGTGCCCGAGCAGGTGCTGCGCGCGCTGGTGCCGCCGCTGGCCAATGACGTGCCGCGCCCGGCCGCGCTGGCCGAGCCGCGCTTTGACCTGGCGGTGACGGGCGCCACCGCGGCGCAGGTCTTCCAGGCCATTGGTTCGGGCTCGCGCTACAGCATCTTGCTGCCCCCGGCGCTGCAAGGCGGCGCCATTTCGTTGAGCCTGAAAGACGTGACGGCGCGCGAGGCGCTGGACGTGATGCGCGAGTTGTATGGCTTCGAATATCGGCATGAAGGCAACCGCGTCTACGTGCAGCAAGCGGCGCTGCAAACCCGGGTCTTCCACGTCAGCTACCCCAGCACGCGGCGCGTCGGGCGCAGCGACACGCGCGTCAGTTCAGGCTCGATCTCGTCCAACGCCGGCACCGCCGGCGCGGCCGCCACCACCTCGGCCGCCGAAGGCAGTCAGGTCACCAGCACCAGCGACGCAGACTTCTGGAAAGAACTCGACATTGGTTTGAAGATGGTGGTGGGCAGCGATGCCGGCCGCCAGGTGGTCACGTCACAGCACAGTGGCGTGGTCGTGGTGCGCGCCTTCCCGCGCGAGCTGCGCGAGGTGGAGAACTACCTGCGCGCCGCGCGCCTGTCGATCGACCGCCAGGTCATGCTCGAAGCCAAGATCGTCGAGGTCTCGCTCAAGGAAGGCTTCGAGTCGGGCATCAACTGGTCGGGCCTGAAAGACGGCAACCACCGCTTCTCGATCGGCGCTGATGCCAGCCGGGTCTGGATCCCCGGCAGCATCGGCACGGCCGCCGGCATCCCGCCCAATGCGCTGGTCACCAACATCGACGCCAGCACCACGCCGGCCACCATCATCCCCACCACGCTGGCGCAGTTGCTCAGCAGCCCGGCCACGGGCATGGGCGTGCTCAACATGGCGCTCACCACGGGCAGCTTTGCCGGGTTGTTGTCGTTCCTTGAAACGCAGGGCGCGGTGCATGTCTTGTCGTCACCGCGCGTGGCCGCCATCAACAACCAGAAGGCCGTGCTGCGTGTGGGCACGGATGATTTCTTCATCACCAATGTGTCGACCACCGCCACGTCGAGTGCCTCGGGCAGCGTGGTCACGCCATCGATCACGGTGCAGCCGTTCTTCAGTGGCATCTCGCTCGACGTGACGCCGCAGATCGACCAGGACGGCATGGTCACGCTGCACATCCGCCCGTCGGTGAGCCAGGTCAGCGAGCGTTCGCGCGTCGTCAACCTGGGCACCATGGGCACCTTCACGCTGCCGCTGGCATCGAGCAACGTCAACGAAACCGACACCGTGGTGCGTGTGCAAGACGGCAACATCGTGGCCATCGGCGGCCTGATGCAGCAAGTGCAGAGCGACGACGACGCCAAGGTGCCCGGCGTGGGCGACGTGCCGCTGGCCGGGCAGCTTTTCAAGCGCAGCAACCGCCGGCTCGAAAAGCGCGAGGTCGTCTTCCTCATCAAGCCCACCGTCATCAAGGGCGAGGCGCAGTGGCAGGCCGACATGGCCAGCACCGCTGAGCGCCTGGGCCGGCTGACACCGCAAGCGCCGCGTGACAACGCGGCCGCGCCAGCCGTTGCCGGCAACCCCCTCACGGAGTAAGCGCATGTACCTGCAACATTTCAGCCTGCGCGAGTTTCCGTTCGGCCTCACGCCCGACACCGGTTTTGCCTACCGCGCGCAGGCCTGCCAGGCGGCGCTTAACACGGTGCTGCTGTCGCTGCAAGGCGGCGACGGTTTCATCAAGGTGACCGGCGAAGTCGGCACCGGCAAGACGCTGATGTGCCGCATGCTGCTGGAAAAGATGGTTACCGGAACCGTTAGCGCCTACCTGCCCAACCCCAAGTTGCACCCGCATGAAATGCTGCGCAGCCTGGCGCAAGACCTGGGCCTGCGGGTAGTGCGGCTGCGCGCCGAGAACGACCTGTACCACGCGGTGGAACGCAAGCTGCTGGCCCTGGCCGGCGAGGGCCGGCGCGTGGTGATGTGCGTGGACGAAGCGCAGGAGCTGCCGCTGGACACGCTCGAATCGCTGCGCCTGCTGTCGAACCTGGAAACCGGCAAGCAAAAGCTGATTCAGATCGTGCTGTTCGGCCAGCCCGAATTCGACACCATGCTCAAACGCCCGGCGCTGCGCTCACTGGCCAGCCGCGTCGGCTTCAGTGCCCGGTTAGGGCCACTGGGTCGCAGCGACTGTCACGCCTACCTGCGCCACCGCCTGGGCGTGGCGGGTTGGAGCGGGCCCGAGGTCTTTACCAATGCCGCCGCGCGGCTGCTCTGGCGCGCCAGTGCCGGCGTGCCGCGGCGCGCCAACACCCTGGCCCACAAGGCCTTGCTGCTGGCCTACGGCCGCGGCGTGCACCGGGTGGATGTGTTCACCGTGTGGCATGCCTGGCGCGACGAGCAGAGCCTGCTCGGCGCCTTGAACGGCCTGTTCACCAACAGCGTGCAGGCGTTGTTCGGGCGCTTTGCACAGGGAGCGCACTGATGAGTGTGATGAACAAGATGCTGCAAGACCTGCAAGCCCGCCAGGGCGGCGGCGTGGTCGCCACCGAAGACGTTCGCGCCACGGCCGCGGCACCGAAGCGCAACCGCATGCTGTTGCTGCTGCTGGGCGGCGCCGCCGCCATCTCGGCCGCCGCCTTTGCGCCGCTGCCCAGCCCGGGCCGCGCGCCAAGTGTGCCGGCGGCGGTGCTGGCAGACGCTGCGCCCACGCCCGTGGCCAACACACCGGCCGTGGCCGAGCCCGTGCCTGCCGTGGCAGCGGCGGTGGCCGTGCCAGCGGCCGTGGCCGACGCCGAGCGGCCGGCATCGGCGCCTAGCGTGGAGCACGCCTTGCGCATGCCGGCCAACCTGCCGCGTGCGCCAGTGCCGGCACGCGTGGCCGCAACGCCGCCATCGGTAACCGCGCCCGCACCCGCACCCGCACCCGCCACGACCGCCGCAACGGCCATGGCCAGCACCATCACTGCGGCTGCGTTGATCGCCCCAACGCCCGCCAGCGCTGCGTTGCCGCGCCTGCCGCCATTGCCACCGTTGACGCTGCCCGCCGGCAAGGTGGAACGAACGGCCGCCGTGCAAAGCCCGGCGCAACGCGCGCAGGCCTTGTACCGGCAAGGCCTTGAACTGGTGAGCAGCGGCCATGCCGGCAGCGGCGCCGACAAGTTGGCCCAGGCCTTGCAACTCGACCCGGCTTTGCACGACGCGCGCCTGACCCTGGCCGGCCTGATGCTCGAACAAGGCCGCGGCGCCGAGGCTGAAACGCTGGCGCAAGAAGGCCTGCAAGCGCGCGCCGCCGACCCACAACTCAGCTACCTTCTCGCCCGTGCCCTGGCTGACCGGGGTGACGCCGCCGGCGCCATCGACAAGCTCGGCGGCGCCCGCGCCCTGGGCCCCGATGCTCTGGGCCTGCGCGCCGGCCAGCGCGCACAGCAGGGCGACTTCAAGCAAGCGTTGGTCGACTATGAAGCCGCGGTGCGTACCCAGCCCGGCAACAGCCTGTGGTGGCTGGGCCTGGGCGTGGCGCTCGAAGCGCAGGGCCGCGGCGTTCAGGCGCGCCAGGCCTATGCCAAGGCGCAAGGCCTGGGCCTGCCGCGCGAGGAGTTGGCGGCATTCATTGAACAGAAGCTGGCCACGCCATGAGACCCGCCGGGCCGCCCCAAGGGCGAATCCCTGAATCCGAAGCATGAAGGTACCCCAATGAGCGCACGCCAGCCGGTCTTCAACGCGCCGCGCTTTCGCCTGGGCGAGGTGTTGGTCCAGAAGGGCCTGATTTCGGACGAGCAGTTGCAGCAGGCCCTGGCGCAGCAAAAGGCCACCGGGCGCAAGCTGGGGCGCGCGCTGAGCGACCTGAAGTTCGTCACCGACGAAGCCATCGGCGCGGTGATCGCCGAGCAGATGAAGATCAACTTCATCGACCTGCGCCAGCACCAGGTCAACCCGGCCTTGGTGCGGCGGCTGTCGGAAGCCCAGGCGCGGCGCTTTCGCGCCATCGTGCTGGGCGAGCAAGACTTCGGCTTGCAAGTCGGCTTCGTCGACCCCACCGACATGGCGGCGTTCGACCAGGTGGGCCGCATTCTTAACGTTTCAGTCTACCCGGCGGTGGTGACCGAAGATGCGCTGCTGGAAAGCATCGAACGCATCTACCAGCGCAGCGAGCAGATCAGCGGCCTGGCCAACGAGATCGCGGCCGAGATGACCCAGGCCACGCTCAACCTGGGCAGCGCCGAGCAACTGAGCACCGCCGACGACGCGCCCATCGTGCGCCTGCTGCAAAGCCTGTTCGAGACGGCTTTGTCGCGCAACGTGTCGGACATCCACATCGAGCCGCAGGAACGCAACCTGGTGATCCGCTTTCGCATTGACGGCACGATGCAGGTGCAAAGCACGTCAGACGCGAAGGTGGTCACGGCCATGGTGCAGCGCCTGAAGCTGATGGCCAGCCTGGACATCTCCGAGCGCCGCATGCCGCTGGACGGGCGCTTTCAAATGAACGTGGGCACGCAGGTGGTGGATGTGCGCATTTCCACCTTGCCCACTTACTATGGTGAGTCGGTGGTGATGCGGCTGCTGCCGCAGAACACCGACCGCATCCGCCTGCACACGCTGGGCATGCCGGCGCCAATACTGGCGCGCTTGCGCGGCGCGCTGGCTTCGTCGTCGGGCATGGTGCTGGTCACCGGGCCCACGGGCAGCGGCAAGACCACCACCTTGTATTCGGCGCTGGCCGAGCTGAATTCGCCGGATCGAAAAATCATCACGGTGGAAGACCCGGTCGAATACCGGTTGCCGGGCCTGAACCAGGTGCAGATCAACGAGAAGACGGACTTCACCTTCGCGCGCGTGCTGCGTTCGTGCCTGCGGCAAGACCCCGACGTGATCCTGGTGGGCGAAATGCGCGACCAGGAAACCGCCGAGATCGGCCTGCGCGCCGCGCTCACCGGCCATTTGGTGCTGAGCACGCTGCACACGCTCGATGCCTTCGGCACGCCGATGCGTTTGGCCGACATGAATATTCCGCCCTACATGGTGGCGCTGGGCGTGCGCCTGGTGGTGGCGCAGCGCCTGCTGCGCACGATTTGCGAGCACTGCGCGCGCCCGCACGACCCCCTGCCGCACGAGCTGGCCTGGCTGGAGCTTGAATCTGGCCAAGACGCCGCGGTGGCGCAGACCGCGCGCGACGGCCCGTTCTGGCAGGGCATGGGGTGTAGCCAATGCAACCACACCGGCTACAAGGGCCGCGCCGGCGTGTACGAAATGATGGAGATGACGCCCGCGCTGGCGCACCTGTGCAACCACAGCGACCCGGCCACTTTTGCCACCGAGGCGCGCAAGATGTTTGCCGCGTTCACGTTGCGCCAGCATGCCCTGGAGCTGGTGCGCCAGGGCCGCACCACGCTGGCTGAAGCCATGCAGGTCAGCGGCTAGATCTGATGTCGGCCTTCCAGTACAAAGGGCGCGATGCGCAGCGGCGGGCCGTCAGCGGCGTGCTGGAAGGCAACAACGCCACCGCGGTGGCCGAGGCCTTGATCGCGCGCGGCATCGTGCCGATCAAGATCGAGCCGGCCGTGCTCAAGGAAGATGCGCAGGCCACCTTCGCCCGGTTGCTTGGCCGCCAGGCGCTGGACGAGCAGGAACTGCTGATGTTCACGCGCCAGATGCACACGCTGCTCAAGAGCGGCGTGCCCCTGCTGCGCGCGCTGGAAGGGCTGCAACGATCAAGCAGCCACAAGGGCCTGGTGGCGGTGCTGGCCGGGTTGCTGGACAAGCTGGACGAAGGCTTCGAACTGAGCCAGGCCATGGCGCTGCGCAACGACGTCTTCAGCCCGTTCTACATCTCGATGATCAAGGTGGGCGAATCCACCGGCGGGTTGGCCGAGATCTTCCTGGCGCTGCACGCGCACATGGAGTTCCAGCGCTACATGAAGGACCAGATTGCCTCGGCGCTGCGCTACCCCAAGTTCGTGATCGGTGCGATGGTGATTGCCATGATCGTGATCAATGTCATGGTCATACCGGCCTTTGCGAAAGTGTTTGCGAACATGAACGCCGAGCTGCCGCTGATGACGCGCATCTTGCTCGGCACCTCGAAGTTCTGCCTCGACTGGTGGCCGGCCATGATTGCCGGCGCCGTGGCCACGTTCATCGCCGCCAAGCTGTGGCAGCGCAGCAGCAAGGGGCAGTTGATCTGGGACCGGGTGAAACTCAAGCTGCCCATCGTGGGCAAGATCGTGCTCAAGGGCGCCATGTCGCGCGGTTGCCGCAGCCTGGCGCTGGCGCTGCGCAGCGGCGTGCCGGTGCTGCCCAGCCTGGCACTGGCCGCCGATGTGGTGGACAACGCCCACCTGGCGCAAGCCTTTCGCGGCATGCGCGGCGGCATTGAACGCGGCGAGAGCGTGCTGATTGCGGCCAACCGGGCCGGCGTGTTCACGCCCGTGGTGCTGCAAATGATCATGGTCGGCGAAGAAAGCGGCAACCTCGACGAGATGCTCGAGGAAGTGGGCCAGGTCTACCAGCGTGAGGTTGAGACCGAACTGAAGACGCTGTCGCAGCAGATCGAACCGATCCTGATCCTGGTGCTGGGCGCCATGGTGCTGGTGCTGGCGCTGGGCGTGTTCATGCCGATGTGGGACATGGGCAAGCATGCCATCAAGTAAAGCCCATCAAGTCGATGCCGCGGCGGCCGAAAACCCGCCATTGAGTCAAACCTACTACCGGAGCGTATTGAAATGAATCGTCTGCAACGTGGCTTCACGATGGTCGAATTGATCGTCGTCATCATCATCCTGGGCGTGCTCAGCGCCGTGGCGCTGCCGCGCTTCACCAACCTGCAAAAAGACGGGCGCATCGCCAAGCTGAACGCCGCGCGCGGCTCGGTGGCGGCGGGCTCGGCCCTGGTGCACGGCACCGCCATGGCCCGCGTGGGCCAGCCGGCGGCGGCCTGCCCGGCCGGTGGCACGGCCAACCTGCCGGCCGCCGGCACGGGCACCCTGTGTACTGAAAACGGCTTGGTCAACGTGACGCTGCTTTACCCCGCGGCCACGCTGGCCGGGGTGGTCGCAGCCGCCGGCCTGACGCAAGGTGTGCCCACCGCGGCCACGCTGGCGGCCGATGGCTATGCCGTCACCATCGCCGGCACCACGGCCACGGTGCAGGTCACGGGCGGGCCGGTGGCGGCCACCTGCTCGTTTGGCTACACCGCAGCCACCGCCATTGGCGTGGCGCCGGTGCTGTCAGCCATCAACACGGCCGGTTGCTGAAACACATCGTGTGGCCGCACAGACTGCGCGGCTACACCATGGTTGAGCTGATCGTGGTGATGTCCATCATGGGCATCCTGGCGGCCGTGGCCATGCCGCGGCTGACCGACCGCAACGCCCTGCGCGAACGTGGCTTTCG
>JANMYI010000515.1:0-8095 GCA_031381955.1 Burkholderiales bacterium | reverse complement strand
GGCTGCACACCTGGTTGGCCGAGCGCGGCTTGCAGCGCCATGAGTGGGTGGCCACGGTGTACAGCGATTCGATCAACGACCTGCCCTTGCTGCAGGCGGGCCAGCACGCGGTTTGCGTGAACCCCGATGCGCAACTGGCCGTGCATGCCGCCGCACAGGGCTGGCCCATCCTGAAGCTGCACGGGGTTTGATCGCCAGCGCAACGCAACGCCTGCTCACCGTCTTTACGCATCGCACTTCAACCGATCTGCACGCCACTGCGTTCGCCACAGGTTGCGCTGAACTCGCGCTGAGCAATAACCGGAGCCACCATGGTTGAAACCACCGAGCCAGCATCGCCCGCCTTGGCCCCAGCTCCATCACAGCCGCCACGGCCGCTGCAGGTGGCCAGCGCCACCACCGCCCTGGCCGCCCTCGCGGCTTGCGGCGGCGGCGGCGAGGCTCCAGCGCCACCACCGCCACCGCCTCCTCCCCCACCTCCCCCACTCGCGCTGACCAACGCGCAAGCCGCGCGCTTCATCCACCAGGCCGGCCTGGGCGCCAGCCGCGCGCAGATTGAACGGGTCAAGACCCTGGGCTACAGCGGCTGGCTGGACGAGCAATTCGCCCTGCCGAGTGAGGCCAGCCGCTGGGACTGGCTGGTCACCAAGGGCTTCAACGACATCAGCTTCAAGAACGGCGAGGGCGGTTTCGATGCCGCCACCTGGCGCAAACTGCTGGCTGCACCGGACACCCTGCGCCAGCGCATGACGCTGGCTTTGTCCGAGGTGCTGGTGGTGGCCATCGACGGCCTGGTCAACGGCGGCGGCTGGCGCGCCTTTGCCGCCGCGGCTTATCTCGATCTGCTTGAAAGCCAGGCCTTCGGCAACCTGCGCACGCTGCTGCGCGCCGTGTCCACCAGCCACGCCATGGGCCTGTACCTCACGTTCAAGGGCAACCGCAAGGCCGACGCCGCCAAAGGCACGCTGCCCGATGAAAACTATGCGCGCGAGCTGATGCAGTTGTTCACCATCGGGCTGGTGGCGCTGAATGGCGACGGCAGCGTCAAGCTCGCGAACAACCAGCCGCAGGAAACCTACACCCAGGCCGACATCTCCGGCCTAGCCCGAGTCTTCACCGGCTGGAGCACCGACTTCGCCGGCGGCGACGGCAGCACGCCCGACCACCACCGCCGCCCCATGGTGCAAACCGCGTCGCGCCACGAGACCGGTGCCAAGGCCTTCCTGGGCCTGACCATCCCGGCCGGCACCGACGCCAGCGTGGCGCTCGACCTGGCGCTGGATCATTTGTTCAACCATGCCAACACCGCGCCGTTCTGGGCGCGGCAGTTGATCCAGCGCCTGGTCACCAGCAACCCCAGCCCGGCCTATGTGCAGCGCGTGGCCCAGGTCTTTGCCAACGATGGCGCGGGCGTGCGCGGCAACTTCAAGGCCATGCTCAAAGCCATTTTGTTGGACGACGAAGCGCGCAACGCGGCCAACCTGGCCAGCCCGAGCTTCGGCAAACTGCGCGAGCCCGTGCTGCGCCTGGCCGCCTGGGCACGCGCCTTCAATGCCACGTCAGCCAGCGACGCCTGGGCCCTGGGCAACACCAGCGACCCGGCCACCCGCCTGGGCCAAAGCCCGCTGCGCAGCCCGTCGGTATTCAACTTCTTTCGCCCGGGCTATGCGCCGCCCAACAGCGGCATCGGCGCGGCGGGCCTGGTGGCGCCGGAATTCCAACTCGCCAACGAAAGCTCGGTGGTCGGCTTCGTGAACTACATGCAGCGCGCCATCAACGCCCAGGGCGTGGGCGATGTGTTGGCCGACTACAGCGCCTTGCTGCCGCTGGCCGACACGGCAGCGGCGCTGGTGGATGACATCAACCTGCTGCTGGCCGCCGGGCAACTGGGCAGCGCCAGCCTGGGCGTCATCACCACCGCCTTGAACGCCATGCCGTCAGGCACCGATGGCGCGCGCCGCAACCGTGTGCTGGCGGCGCTGGCGCTGGTGCTGGCCGCGCCCGAATTCCTGGTGCAAAAGTAAGGGAGTTGCAGCATGACATCTGTCTTCACCGGCCAGGCCTCGCGCCGCGCCTTCTTGCAGCGCGCGGCCACGCTTTCCATGGCCGGCGCGGCCACGCCGCTGGCGCTGAACCTGGCCGCCCTGGGCGAAGCGGCGGCGGCCACGGCCAGCGACTACCGCGCCCTGGTTTGCGTGTTCCTGTATGGCGGCAATGACTACGCCAACACCCTGGTGCCGTACGATGCAGCGCAACACGCCCAGTACCTGGCGCAGCGCCCCACCCTGGCCTATGCGCGCAGCGCGCTCGACGCCACGGCGCTGAACCCGCTGAGCGCGGCGCTGAACCGCGACGGTGCGCCCTGCCAATTCGCCCTGGCACCTGAGCTGGCGCCGTTGCTGCCGCTGTTCAATGCCGGCCAGTTGGCCGCAGTGCTGAACCTGGGCACGCTGGTGCAGCCCACCAGCAAGGCGCAGTACACGGCCCGAAACGTGCCGCTGCCGCCCAAGCTGTTTTCGCACAACGACCAGCAGTCGATCTGGCAGGCCTCGCACCCAGAAGGCGCCAGCTCGGGCTGGGGCGGCCGCCTGGGTGACTTGTTCCAGGCCGGCAACGGCAACGCCACCTTCACCTGCATCAACGTTTCAGGTAATGCGGTGTTCGTGAGTGGCCAGGCGGCGGTGCAGTATCAAGTGGGGGCCAGCGGGCCGGTGGCCTTCGCCGGCCTGAAGGCGCCGCTGTTCGGGTCAGCGGCCGCGAGCACCGCACTGCGCAGCCTCGTCACGGATGCGCGCAGCCACCTGCTCGAAGCCGAGTACACGCGTGTCACCCGGCGCAGCATCGACGCCTTCGACACGCTGAACACCGCGTTGACCAACGGCCCGGCCTTGCAGACCGTGTTCCCAAGCGGCAACACGCTGGCCGATCAATTGAAGATGGTGGCGCGCACCATCAACGTGGGCAGCACCCTGGCCGCCAAGCGCCAGGTATTCTTCGTCTCGCTGGGCGGGTTTGACACGCACGACGGTTTGCTCACCAGCCACCCCGCCCTGCTGACGAAGGTGGGCGAGGCCTTGGCCGCGTTCCAGGCGGCCATGGTGGAAATTGGCGCGGCCGACAAGGTGACCACCTTCACCGCATCAGACTTCGGCCGCACGCTGGCCGGCAACAACGACGGCTCCGACCACGGCTGGGGCAGCATGCACTTCGTGCTCGGCGGCGCGGTGCGCGGCCAGCGCCTGGTCGGCACCGCGCCCATCATCGGCAATGACGGCCCCGATGACGTGGGCCAGGGCCGCCTGTTGCCCAGCACGGCGGTCGATCAATTCGCCGCCACGCTGGGGCGCTGGTTCGGCGCCACCGACAGCGAGCTGCTCGGCGTGCTGCCCAACCTGGCCAACTTCAACGCCGGGCAGCGCAACCTGGGTTTTGTTTGATCGCATATGCCGACCCCGTGCCGCGTTGACAATGCAGGCCCTGCCCCAGCCGTTGAAGGCCTGCACCATGAGCATGAAGAAGACCGATCTTGAAAAGAATTCAGGCAAGAAGCTGGAAGGCGGCATGAACGCCACGCCGATACCTGACCGCTTTGCCAAAGGTGCCGCCGGCGCCACCGACACGCGCGAACGCCGCGCCCGCGACGCCGCCGCCGGCCTCGTGCCCTTTGCTTGCAAGCTGCCCAGCGCCTTGCAATCGCGCCTGCATGAACGCGCCGCCGTCCATGAAGGCGGCGTGAATGCGCTGGTGGCGCAGTTGCTGGAAAAAGGCCTGGCGTAGAACGTTGGCGAGCAGCCGCTGCGCCGACGCCGATCAATCCAGAGTCTGCCGGTAGCGCGCCAGCGCCAGCAACCCCGCCGCGGCGAGAAAAAGCAGCATCGGCCACGTTTCCGGCCAGACCTGCACCAGCCCGTTGCCCTTGAGCATGATGCCGCGCACGATGCGCAAGAAGTGCGTCAGCGGCAGCACTTCGCCAAGGTGTTGTGCCCACACCGGCATGCCGCGAAACGGGAACATGAAGCCCGACAGCAGCAGCGAAGGCAGGAAGAAAAAGAACGTCATCTGCATCGCCTGCAACTGGTTGCGCGCCAGCGTGCTGAAGGTGAAGCCCACGGCCAGGTTGGCGATGATGAAGACGCCGATCATGCTCATCAGCAGCGCAAAACTGCCGGCCATGGGCACCTCGAACAGCAGCAGCGCCGCGGCCAGGATCACCGCCAGTTGCACATAACCGATCAATACATAGGGCATGATCTTGCCGGCCATCACTTCCAGCGGGCGCACCGGCGTGGCGAGCAGGTTTTCCATGGTGCCGCGCTCGCGTTCGCGCGTCATGGCCAGGCCGGTCAGCATGACCATGGTCATGGTCAGGATGGTGCCGATCAGCCCCGGCACGATGTTGTAGCGGCTCAAGCCCTCGGGGTTGTAGCGGCGGTGAATGCGCAGCTCGAACGGCGTGGCGGCTGCGGCCCCCGTTGGCCGCAGCGGCCCCACCAGGTCGTGCCGCAGCGCGGTGGCGGCCAGCACATTCAGCGCCGCGATCGCGTTGCCCGAAGCCGCCGGGTCGGTGGCGTCCACACTCACCAGCACCGCGGGCTGCTGGCCGCGCAGCACCTTGGCCGTGAAGTCGCCCGGAATGACGACCATGAACTGCACCTCACCGCGTTCCAGCAGCGCGTCGCCCTCGGCCTCGCCCGCAGGCGTGTGCGTGATGCGGAAGTAGCCGGTGTTCTGCAGCGCAACGCCCAGGCTGCGCGCCAGCACGCCCGAATCAGCCACCACCAGCGCGGTGGGCAGGCCTTTCGGGTCGGTGTTGATGGCGTAACCGAACAGCACCAGTTGCAACACCGGCACGCCCACCGCCATGGCGAAGGTGAGGCGGTCGCGCAGCATTTGCTGCAGCTCCTTGATGAAGACGGCGGCCAGGCGGGTGAACGAGAAATTCATGGTGCGGCGTGGCTCGCGTCAAGCTTGGCGAAGTTGTCCTGCGCCTGGTCGATCAGACTGATGAACGCTTCTTCCAGATTCGGCGGGTTCGGGGTCTCAAGCAAATGTGGCTCTGCCACTTTGCTTGACCCCCGCGGGGGGCGGCCGGCTTCGGCCGGCCTGGGGGCGCTCTGACCCAAGCCGCTGGCGGCCACGATGTCGGCCTCGCTGCCATGCGCGAGCACGCGGCCGTAGGCGATGAACACCAGCTCGTCGCAGCGCGCCGCTTCGTCCATGTAGTGGGTCGACACGAGCACGGTGATGCCCTCGGCCGCCAGGCGGTGGATGTGATCCCAGAACTCGCGCCGGGCCTTCGGGTCGACGCCCGCGGTGGGCTCGTCGAGCAACAACAGGCGCGGCTGGTGGATCAGGCACGCCGCCAGCGCCAGGCGCTGCTTCCAGCCGCCCGACAAGGTGCCGGCCAGTTGCTGCTGGCGTTCCACCAGGCCCAGGCGATGCAAGGCCGCATCCACCGCCGCGGCGCGGCCCGGCACGCCGAACAGGCGGGCAATGAAGCTGAGGTTCTCGCGGATCGACAGGTCTTCGTACAGGCCGAAGCGCTGCGTCATGTAGCCCACTTGGCGCTTGATGGCGGCGGCTTGCTTGAGGACGTCGAAGCCCAAACACGTGCCTGCACCGGCATCGGGCCGCAGCAGGCCGCACAGCATGCGAATGGTGGTGGTCTTGCCGCTGCCGTTGGGCCCCAGGAAGCCGCAGATGCGGCCAGGCCGCACCTGCAAGGACACGTCGTCAACCACCGCGCGGCCGGCGTAGCGCTTGGTCAGGCCGCGAACGTCAATGGCCCAATCGGTCGCGGTCATGACATCGCCTCGTCACTTAACCGCCCGCTGCACCTGCAAGGGTTGGCCGGGGCGCAGGCGCGCGGCGTCGGCGGCTTCGGGCCGCGCTTCCAGCATGAAGACCAGGCGCGCCTTTTGCGCATTGGAATAAATCACCGGAGGCGTGTACTCGGGTGCGGTGGCGATTCGGCTGATGCGTGCGGCCAGCGGCGCGCCGCAACCGTCGCAGTGCAGGCTCACCGCCTGGCCCAGCGCCAGCGTGGCCAATTCGGCCTGCGGCACGAAAAAGCGCGCCAGCAAATTGGCCGGCGGCAGCAAGGCCAGCACGGGCTGGCCGGCGTTTACATATTCGCCGACGCGAAAGTAGGTGTCGGCCACCTGCCCCGCGGCCGGCGCGGTTTGCAGTTTCTGCTGCACGCGCCAGGCGCTTTGGCGCAGCGCCTGGCTGGCGGCCTCGGCCTGGGCGATGGCGGCATTGCGCTCTTCGGTGCGCGCCGGCAGTTGCGCCACCTGCAGGGCCGCGCTGAGTTCAGCCACCTTGGCGTTGGCCTGGGTGAGCGCCGTTTGCGCGTCTTCCACCCGCGCCTTGGCCACGAAACCCTGCGCCACCAACTGCTGCTCGCGCCGCAGTTCACTGCGCGCCAGCTCCCCCAGCGCGCGCGCCTGGGCGAGCGGGGCCTGGGTAACGGCCACTTCCTCCTGGCGCCGGCCGCGGCCCAGGTTGGCGGCCTGGGCCTGGGCGCTGTTCACGCGGGCGCGAGCTTCATCGCGCGCCGCGCCTTCGGCTTCGGCGTCGAGCCTGAACAGCGGCGCGTCCGCGGCCACGGCCTGGCCGGGCTGCACGAACAGTTGCTCCAGACGGCCGGGCAAGGGTGCGGCCACGTAGACGTAGTCGCCTTCGGCGTAGCCGGCCCAGCCGCTGGGGGCGGGTTCGCTGCAGCTTGCAAGCCAGGCGGCGGCAATCAGACTCAGCCCAAAGCGGTGCACCATGCGCGGCAATGTACTGCGCATGGCGCTGCCGGCGAAATCACTTGAACAGCAACTGCACCAAACCCAGGCTGAACACCGGAAAGACCAGCAGCAAGCCCAGGCGCAGCACGTCACTGGCCAGGAAGGGCAGCACGCCGCGGTAGGTTTCCTGCATCGGCACGTCGCAGGCAATGCCGTTGACGACGTAGACGTTCAGCCCCACGGGCGGCGCCGTCATGCCAATGCCCACCGTCATCAACACCAGAATGCCGAACCAGATCGCCTTCGGTTCGGGCGCCAGGCCCATCAAGGGCAGGCTCATCACGGCGGGGAAGATGACGGGGATGGTGAGCAGCAGCATCGACAGCTCGTCCATGACGCAACCTAATAACACATAGAAGCACAGGATCGCGGCCACGATCAGCAGCGGCGGCACCTGCAAGTGGCTCACCCAATCGGCCAACTGCGCCGGCATCTGCGTGAGCGACTTCGCCGAGTTCATCATGTCGGCGCCCAGGAAGATCATGAACACCATGGCCGAAGTTTCGGCCGTGCCCAGGAAGCTGTGCTTGATGCCGGCCAGGCTCAGTTCACGCTGCGCCAGCGCGGCGACGAAGGTGCCCACCGCCCCGACCGCCGCGCCTTCGGTGGGCGAGAACACGCCGCCATAGATGCCGCCGAAGACGACGATGAAGATCAGCACGATCGGCCAGATGCGGGCCAGCGCGCGCCAGCGCTGGGCCCAGGTCAAGGGCACGCTGGGCCTGGCTTGCTCGGGGTGGCGGCGGCAGATGAGGGCGATGACGGCGATGTAACCCAGCATGGCGATCAGGCCCGGCAGCATGGCCGCGGCGAAAAGCTTGGCGATGTTTTGCTCGGCCAGGATGGCATACACGATCAGCGGCACCGAAGGCGGGATCAGGATGCCCAGCGTGCCGGCCGCTGCCAGCGTGCCGGTGGCCAGTCGTCCGGAATACCCATGGCGCTTCATTTCCGGCAGCGCCACGGAAGTGATCGTGGCCGCGGTCGCGACCGACGATCCGCAGATCGCGCCGAACGCCGCGCACGCCAGCACCGCCGCCATCGCGAGGCCGCCGCGAAAGCGACCCATGACGACGCTCGCGAACTCGAACAGCGCCTTCGAGATGCCGCCCTGCGATGCGAAGTTGCCCATCAGGATGAAGAGCGGAATGACCGACAGGTCGTAGCTGGCGAAGCGCGCAAAGGCCTGGGTATTCAAGAAACTGGCAAAAGGCAGCCAGCCGGTCTGCACCACATAGCCCATGGCGCCGGCAGCAAACATGCTGACCGCAATCGGCACCCGAATCGCCATCAGCAAGAGC
>JANMYI010000498.1:0-3157 GCA_031381955.1 Burkholderiales bacterium | reverse complement strand
TCGTCGGCGTGCGGGTGGTACATGAAGGTGCCGGGCCGGCGCGCCACAAACTCGTAGACGTAGGTCTTGCCGGGTGGAATGCCGGGCTGGTTCAGCCCGGTCACGCCGTCCATGCCGTTGGGCAAGCGCTGGCCGTGCCAGTGGATGCTGGTCAGTTCACCCAGCTTGTTGGTGACGAAGATGCGCACCCGGTCGCCTTCCACCACCTCGATCGTCGGCCCCGGGCTCTGGCCGTTGTAGCCCCACAGATGGGCCTTGAAGCCTTCGGTCATCTCGCGCACCACGGGCTCGGCCACGAGGTGGAATTCCTTGACGCCATTGTTCATGCGCCAGGGCAGCGTCCAGCCATTCAGCGTGACCACCGGGTTGTAGGGCCGGCCGGTGTTGGGCACCAGTGGCGGCATGGTGTCGGGCTTGGTCTGTATGACCGGTTCGGGCAGGGCGGCCATGGCCACCTTGCTGACGCTGGCCGCCGCCGCGGCGGCGGTGATGGCGCCAGCGCCGCCCAGGAGATGTCGTCGGGAAAGCATGGGGGTGTCCTTCATGGTCAATGGCCCGCGCCCGCAGCGTCGGTGGTTGGGCCGGGGTTGGCTGCACCCATGGCCGCACCCATGGCCGCGGCCAGGCTGGGCTTGCCGATCAGCGCCATGTCGAGATCGGCCTGCGCGAGCCAGTAGTCGCGCTTGGCGTCGATGGCGGCGTTAACGCTGGCGATTAGCGCACGCGCAACGGCCAGCAGCTCGAACACACCGATCAGCATGCCGTTGTAGCGCAGCAAGTTTTCCTCGGCCACCAGCTTGCGCAGCGGCACGACTTCTTCGAGGTGATAACGCGCGATGTCATGCGCCGAGCGATAAGCGGTGTAGGCCTCGCGCACTTCAGAGCGCGCGTTGATGGCCGTCTCAGCCGCGCGGTGCAGGGCCTGCATGTACACCGCTTCGGCCCTGGCCACGCGGGCATCGCCCCAGTCGAACAGGGGCAACTCGAAGCCGATTTCCCAGCCACGCTGGGTGGGCGCTTCATTCGAGCGGTTGCGCACGAGGCCCAGTTCCAGCACGTTGATGAAGCGCGTGGTGCGTGTCAGGCCAAGGTTGCGGGCGGTTTGCTCGGTGGCCAGCCGGGCGCCTTGCACATCGAGCCGCTGGGCCAGGGCGGTGCGCTCCACGTCGGGCAGGTCGAGCGCTTGCTGTGGCAGGTCGGGCAGCCGCTCGGGCAGCGCAAACCGGGTTTGTTCACCCCACAGGCCCAAAAGTCGGGTCAAACGTTCGCGCGTGGCGCGCTGCGCTTGCTCGGCCCGTGCCAGGTTGAGCGCCGCATCGGCGGCAAAGCCCTGCTCGCGTGCGCGCTGCAGCTTGTTGAAATTGCCCACCTGTTCCATGCGCCGCGCCAGCTCAGCGCCGGCCAGCGCGGCTTGCCGCACTTGCTGCATGTAGCGCACGCTCTCTTGCGCGGCCAAGGCCAGCACATAGGCCTTGCGCGTGTCAGCGGCCAGGCTGAGCATGCTCATGGCCACCATGCCCTGGGTATGCTGGAAGCGGCGCGCTTCCATCGGGCCGACCAGCGGCAGCGCCAGCAGCCGGGCGAGGTTGAAATGCAGGCCGCCCTCGACTTCGACTTCGCTGCCCCGGGTCAAGCGGCCAACACTGAACCCGGGGTTGGGCAAGCGGCCGGCCTGCACGACTTCGGCCTCGGTGATGCCGAGTTCCTGGAACGTGGCCTGCAAGCCGCGGTTATTCAGCAGCGCGAGTTGCACCGCGTCGTCTGCACTCAGCGGCTTGGCCAGCAGTTCGGCCACGCGCTGATCGATGCCCTGCTGATCGGCGGCCGAGCGCACCCAGCGCACTTCCTTGCTGAGCTGGGCCTTGGCGGCTTGCTCAACGCTGGCAAAGCCGCCGTCGGGACTGAACGATGCGCAGCCACCCAGCAAGGCCGCGGCGAGCAGGATGGCGGGTTTCGTGGTTTGTCTCATAGTGTGTCGCATGGCACTCATGGCATCTTGTGCCCGCCGTGGCCCTGCGGCGCGGCTGCCGGCTTGCCCACGGGCCTGGGGGCTCCTGCGGGCGCTGAAGCGGGCGCTGCGGGCGTTGGCGCAACCTGGGCCGGCAGCGGCTCTTGCGCCTCGCGGGCATAGGCGCGCCAGCCGCCGATGCGGGTGACGGTGTCGTTCGCGTCGCGCCAGCCGATGGGCTTGTCAGCCTGCCCCGGCGGCGCCGGTACGAGCGACGAGCGGTACACCAGGCTGGGCACACTGGCCTTGGCGTCGAGCGGATCGGGGCGCACGGCGCCGGCCGGCGGTGATGGTTGCGCAGGCACGGCCACAGTGGTGATGCACAGCGCGGCGGGTGCGAACCAGCGCAAACAGATCTTGATCATGGGGTCCTCTCGTCAGGGTCTGAACGCCCGGCTCGCCATCAAAGCAGCGAGGGGCAGACTGGGCCCGGCGTCGCACCGCATGCCCGTGCACGCGACGCAACGCCCTGGCAGGCTAGACGAGCAGGAGTCGAGGCGGCCGATCCGGGCCGACGGTGGCAAAGGGTTCGACCGTGGCCACGACGGCCATGAAAACGGTGGGCGTGAGCTCAGGCGAAGGCACGATCAGCCCAGCGCTGAAAATCGCAGCCGCCGAACAGCACGATGCACAGGCGCTGCATTTGTGCTGCTCGGACTGCGCCAGGTTCGCCTGCTTGGCCTGACCCGCCGGTGCAACTTGACCGCGAACTTGATCGCCCGGGTCAGCCGCCGCCGCGAGAACAGGGTTGTGTGGTGCGGGGCGCGCAGGCTGGCCATGCTGGTGCACCTGCCGCGCCGGCTGGGCCATGGCCTGGTCATGCTGGTGGGCGAGGGTTCTGGCCGCATGACCCGGCCCGCACAACGCCATGGTGGCAGCGGCCGCGCCCTGCGCGGGAAGCGCCAGCACCAGCAACCATACCAAGACCGTTCGAACCCAGGCAACCATGCGGCCACTCTAACGCAATTGCGGCAGGCTCACCGTGCGGCAGCGCACCGCGCGATTCAAGGTAAGGCGCCGGCCAAAGGAAGCCGGCGCGAGCCCACTTACACCGCGCCGGCCTTGGGGTAGCTCACCTCCAGCACCTCCAGCGTTTGCGTGCCGCCGGGCGTGGCCAGCGTGACTTCATCACCCTGGCGCGCCTTCAGC
>JANMYI010000491.1:0-5845 GCA_031381955.1 Burkholderiales bacterium | reverse complement strand
CGCCAAGTTACTTGGTTCGTTGACCGAAGGCGCCATCGTAAACTGCGTGGTGAAGAACATCACCGAATACGGCGCGTTCGTCGATCTCGGCGGCATCGATGGCTTGCTGCACATCACCGACATGGCCTGGCGCCGCGTGCGCCACCCCAGCGAGGTGGTCACCGTCGGCCAAGAACTCACCGCCAAGGTGCTGAAGTTCGACGCTGAAAAGAACCGCGTTTCCCTGGGCATCAAGCAGTTGGGCGATGACCCCTGGCATGGCGTGTCGCGCCGCTACCCGAACGGCACGCGCCTGTTCGGCAAGATCACCAACATCGCCGACTACGGCGCGTTCGTTGAAATCGAACCCGGCATCGAAGGCCTGGTGCACGTTTCCGAAATGGACTGGACCAACAAGAACGTTGCCCCTGCCAAGGTCGTGAGCCTGGGCGAAGAGGTTGAAGTCAGGGTGTTGGAGATCGACGAAGACAAGCGCCGCATCAGCCTGGGCATGAAGCAGTGCAAGCCCAACCCCTGGGAAGAGTTCTCCACCAGCGTGAACCGCGGCGACCGCGTCAAGGGCCCGATCAAGTCGATCACCGACTTCGGCGTCTTCGTCGGCCTGGCCGCCGGCATCGACGGCCTGGTGCACCTGAGCGACCTGTCTTGGAACGAAACCGGCGAAGCCGCCGTGCGCAACTTCAAGAAGGGCCAGGAAGTCGAAGCCATCGTCTTGGCCATCGATGTGGAGCGCGAGCGCATCAGCCTGGGCATCAAGCAACTCGACACCGACCCGTTCACCAGCTTCACCACGGTGAATGACCGCGGCGCCTTGGTCAACGGCAAGGTCAAGACGGTGGATGCGCGTGGCGCCGAGATTCAACTCAGCGATGAAGTCACCGGCTACCTGCGCGCCAGCGAAATCAGCCGCGACCGCGTGGAAGATGCACGCAACATGCTGAAAGAAGGCGACGACGTGTCGACCATGATCATCAACGTCGACCGCAAGACGCGCTCGATCCAGTTGTCGATCAAGGCCAAGGACAACGCCGACCAGCAAGAAGCCATGCAGCGTCTGAGCGCGACCAGCGAGCGCGAGTCAGCCGGCACCACCAGCCTGGGCGCCTTGCTGCGCGCCAAGCTGGACACGCAGAAGGAGTAGCGCTCCAGCGCCCGCACCCTGCCCCGGCCACATGGCTTGCGGGTGGGGTGCTGGCGTGCAAGCTGAGGTTTGCAGGCCGACGTTCGCAAGCCCAAGTTCCCAGGTTCAGTTTTCAGTTTCATGCGCCGCTGCGCAGCTTGTTGGCAACGCAGCGGCCTTTCATTGAATGCCCACGCCCGACGCCCACGCTTCACACCCATGACCCGCTCCGACCTCGTGGCCAAGTTGGCCGAACGTTTCACGCAGCTCACGCAGCGCGACGCCGAGTTCGCGGTCAAGACCATTCTGGACGCCATGTCCGACGCGCTGGCCCGTGGCCACCGCATCGAGATCCGCGGCTTCGGCAGCTTTTCAATCAATCGCCGCCCGCCCCGTGTTGGCCGCAACCCGCGCAGTGGCGAGCAGGTGGTCATTCCTGAAAAGCTGGTGCCGCATTTCAAGCCCGGCAAGGCCATGCGCGAGTCGGTTGATACCGAAGCCACGAGCGCCGCCGCCGTGCGCGCCACCCCTCCTTAAAGCGAGCGCCCCATGCGCGTGCTCGTCTGGCTCCTGCGGGCTTTTCTGTTCTTCACGCTGTTCGCCTTTGCGCTGAACAACCTGCAGCCGGCCACCTTGCATTGGTTCTTCGGCCTGCAATCGCAAACGCCGCTGGTCATCGTGGTGCTCGCCGCATTTGCTGCGGGCTGTGCCGCCGGTGTGCTGGCCATGGTGCCAAGCTGGTGGCGCCACCGCGCGGTGGCGCGGCGCCAGGCGAGCGCCGAGCCCGCAGCACCTTCAGCGGCCAGTGCAGCCCCGCCTGAGGTGGTGCTGGAACACCCGCCGCGCGAAGGCTTGTAGTGGAGTTCGATCTGCAATGGTTGCTGGTCGGACTGCCCCTGGTGTTTGCCCTGGGCTGGATCGCATCACGACTTGAGCAACGCCAACAGCGGCTTGACAGCCAGGCCGCGCCACGGCACTACTTCAAGGGCCTGAACCTGTTGCTCAACGAGCAGCACGACCAAGCCATCGACGCCTTCATCGAGGCTGTGCAAGGCGACGCTGAAACCACCGAGCTGCACTTCGCCCTGGGCAACTTGTTCCGCCGCCGCGGTGAATTCGAGCGCGCGGTGCGGGTGCATGAACACTTGCTCAAGCGCGGTGACCTGAAGGCCGAACAGCGCCACCGCGCGCAGTTTGCGCTGGCGCAAGATTTCATGAAGGCTGGCCTGTTCGACCGTGCCGAGGCCGCCTTCACCAGCTTGGACGGCACCGCCCACGAGGCCGATGCCCAACTCGCCCTGCTGTCGCTGCACGAACGCGCGCACGATTGGCCGGCCGCGCTGGCAGTGGCGCAGCGCCTGGGGCAACGCGGCCAAGCCTCGTTCGCCGAGCGCATGGCGCACCACTGGTGTGAGCTGGCGCTGGCAGCCGAAGGCCGCGGCGACACGGCGGCGGCCTCACATGCGCTGGCCCAGGCCCGCGCGCTGGCACCCGATGCCGCCCGACCGTGGCTCGAATTGGGCGCGCAACAAGCCAAGCACGGTGAGCATGCGGCCGCCCTGTCAAGTTGGAATGAACTCGCCCAGCATCACCCTGGGGCGTTTGACCTGATTGCGGTGGACTACGCCGCCAGCGCACGCGCCGGCGGCACACCGGCGCTGGCGGCGGCACAGCACACGCTGGAGCAAGCCTTGCAGCGCCAGCCCACGGTGGCGGTGTTGCGCGCACTCGATGCGTTACAAAGCACGCGCAGTGAAACGCGCTGGGCGGGCTTCCTGTCTAGCCATGCCAGCCTGGCCGCGGCGGCTGAACTGTTGGTCATTCCAGCCAGCCGGTGGCAGGCCACCACCCAAAGCGTGTTGCACGTCGCCATTCAGCAAGCCGGGCAGCCCTTGCAGACTTTTGCCTGTGCAGCCTGCGGTTTTGAAGCGCGGCGGTATTACTGGCAATGCCCGGGCTGCCTGAACTGGGACAGCTACCCCACGCAGCGCGGCGGCGACGCCGCGGCGTAGAAGCTGTCGGGCTCGGGCTGGGCCTGCTCAGGCTGCGGCCGCGATGCGCTGCTCCACCAGCGCCATCACCGCCGCCAGGCTGGGCCGCTGGCCGATGCCGCCGATGCTGGCCACGCCGCCATTGCCGGTGATGCCGGCATTGCTGGGTTCATGGTCGCAGTAGATGCCGACGGTGGGCCTGCCCAGCGCGGCGCCCAGGTGCGTGAAGCCCGTGTCCAGCCCGACGATGAGCCGTGCCTGCACCAGCACCGCGGCCATCTCGCCCACGCCTAAAAAAGGCGGCAGCACGCCGCCGCAAGCCTGAGCGATGCGCGTGGCCATGGCGTGTTCGGCGCCGCTGCCCCACAGCACCACGGGCACCCAGCCCTGCGCCTGCACGCGCTGGCCCAGCGCCGCCCAGTGGGCCTCGGGCCAGAATTTTTCGGGCCGGCTGGCGTTCGGAATCAACACCGCACACGGCGTTGGCGTCGGCCACACGGCCGGGGCCGGGCGCAAGCCGAAGTTGGGCGGCGTTGTGGGCAACGCATAACCCAGGTGCGCGGCGGCCAACATGCGGCTGCGCTGGACGGCGTGCTCCCCCCATGGGGCGCTGGCACGGCGGTCGTACAACAGTGAAGCCAGGCCCTCGCGGGCCGAGGGCCAGTCGGGCCCGGCCACCACGGCACCCCCGGCCAGGCGGGCCCAGCACACGCTCTTGAGCAGGCCTTGCAGGTCGAGCACCAGATCAAAGCGCTGCGCACGCAGTTCGCGGCGCAGTGCGGCCATCTCGCGCCAGGTGGCGGCGCGGTGCAAGGCGCGGCGCCACTTGCGCCAGCGCAGCGGCCACACCCGCTGCACGCCCGGGTGCAGGGCCACGATGGGCGCGAACGGCGGCTCCACCAACCAATGCACCTGCAAGCCAGGCTGGTGGGCCAGCATGTCGTTGAGCGCCGGCAGCGCGTGCACCACATCGCCCATCGACGAGGTCTTGACGACGAGAATGCGCACCGCGTTAACGTTTGCCGTCAGCCTGGCCGCCAAGGCGGGCCTCGGCCACCAGCGCCGGGTTGAAGCGCGCGTCGTTGTACATCTTGAATTGGCGGTAGACCTTGAAGTAGGCGCGCCCGGCCTGCGCATCGGCCAGCAGTTCGTCCAGGCAACGGCCCAGGTCTGCACGCTGTTCAAGCAGCCGCGCCAGCTTGGCCTGGCTGGCCGCGCGGTGGGCGTCGTCGACATCGGTGCGTGCGCCCTGGGCGCGCATGGCGTGGATCTTCAAGGCCATGATCGACAGCCGGTCGATCATCGCCCCGGCCGTTTCGCTGTTCAGGCGCGCGCCCGCTGCTGCGGTGGCGCGCGGCGCGTCGCCGCCGGCCGAGGTCTCGTCCACCAGGCCCAGGGCCAACAACAGCAGCTCGTCGATGCGCTCGGTGGCGTCGTTGCGCGCCTGGTTGAAACCGTCGATGGCGCGCTTGTTGGCCGCGATCTGCTCTGCGCCCACCTGGGTGCGCCGCGCCAGGTCTTCCTCCGCCCAAAACAGCGCATTGCAGCGGTGGTTGGTGTGCAGCCATTGCCACAGCGCGGGCAAGGCCTCGGTGCTGGCGTTGGCACTGGCGCTGATGTCGCTGCTGGCCGGCCAGCCGGGGCGCGCCAGCAAGGCGTCATGCGTGGCCATTACTTGCGCGGCTTGGGGCAAAGGCTCGGTCATGTCGGGGCAGCGGCGTGGTGGCGCCGTGCTGCAAAGAGGGCGCCGATTATCAGCGGCGCGCGAAGCTGGCCAGGCGCGCCCAGCATCTCAACGCGCCTCGACCTGGGCGCGAGCCTAGGGTGTCAACGCGCCTCGACTCGGGCGCGCGCCTAGGGTGTCAACGCGCCTCGACTCGGGCGCGCGCCCAAGGTGTCAACGCGCCTCGACCAGGGCGCGCGCCCAAGGTGTCAACGCGCGCCGACCAGGGCGCGTTGGTGCGCAGGCCGGTGTGACAATCCGGCGCCGCCAAGCCCCCGGTTCACCATGGGGCAACCACCTCCAGGAGTACCCCAAGATGTTGAAGAAAATCGTCGCCGCGATGCTGTCGCTGCTGGCCGCCGTGGCGTTTGCCGCTGTCGATGCGAACAAGGCCACCCAGGCCGAGCTCGAGGCCGTGAAGGGCATTGGCCCGGTCATCGCTGGCAAGATTCTTGACGAACGCAAGAAAGGCAACTTCAAGGACTGGAACGACATGATCACCCGCGTGCAAGGCGTGGGTGATGGCAATGCGGTCAAGTTCTCCGAGGCTGGCCTCACCGTGGCGGGCGCCACTTTCAAGGGTGCGGCACCCGCTGCCACCCCAGCCGCCAAGCCTGCTACGCCAGCAACGCCAGCTACAGCGGCCACACCTGCAGCCCCCGCTGCTGCGGCCAAGCCAGTGCCCGCTGCCATGCCGGCACCGGCGGCGACGCCCGCCGCACCGGCCAAGCCCGCCGTAGCCGCCGCACCAGCCAAGGCCGACGACAAGGCCATGGCCAAGGCTGACCCGAAGGCTGAAAAGGAAGCGGCGAAGAAAGCCAAGGCCGAAGAAGCGGCCAAGGCCAAGGCCGACAAGGCCGCTGCGAAAATGGCCAAGGCTGACGAAAAGGCCAAGGCAAAAGCTGACAAGGAAGCCAAGCCCACCGCCGCTGCCGCGGCCGCCTCAGGCGCCAAGAAATAAGGCGCTGGCGCTTTGAGCAATGTGGTTTTGCCACTTTGCTCAACCCCTCG
>JANMYI010000489.1:0-8145 GCA_031381955.1 Burkholderiales bacterium | reverse complement strand
GGGCGAACAGGGCCAGGGCTTTCATAGCGACAGCCATGAGCGCTCAACGCCCAGGGTGATCAGGGTGACGTTGGCTTGCAACTCGCCTTGCGCCGTGCTGCGCAACTGCACGCGCTCCAGGCGCAGCGGTCGCACTTCGTTTTCAAGCACTTCCACCGCACGCAGCAGTTGCGGCAGCTTGGCCTGCAACTGCAGCTCGTAGCGGTGGCGGTAGAGCACGCGGTTGTTGGCCGGCGCGGCGGCGTCGGAAGGGCTTGATGCGGCGCCAGCCGGCGCCGAGGCAGCGCGGGCCGCGGCGAGGGAGTCGGGCGCATCAGCCTCCGCGATGGTGACTTCCTCACCCGGCAAGGCGCGCAGCAGCGTCACGCTGACGGGCAGCCCCTGCAAGGTGCTGTTAAGCAAGAAGCGCAGCGATTCGCGGGGTGCCGCCTTGGCACCCACCTGCGCCAATTCGCCGGCCACCTTGCGCTGGCGCTGGGTCAGGCTGTCGTCACGGGCTTGCCGCTCGGCTTCGCGGTCCAGGCGCGCTTGTTCCAGCTCGCTGGCACTGGCTTGCAACGCCTGTTCGATGTTCTGGCGCTTGGCTCGCGCCGGCATGGCCAGCAACTGGTCCACGCCAAAGCACAGCGCCACCAGGGCACCGGCCAGGGCCAGACGGTCGCGTTGCGGCATGGCTTCGAGCTTGGCGTAGCGCTTGCGCACGGCCACGCGCAGGCCGGCCAACATGGGGGAGTTGAGGGTTGTCACCGGTGGCCGCTCATTCGCGTTTCAGGATGTCGCCGGTGGCCAGCACGAAGCGGCTGTAGCGCAGCGGCGCGGGCTTGGGCGCCTGGGCGGCGTCGCCGCCGGGGGTCTCGTCGTCAAGCACCTGGGCCTCGATTTGCATGCTGCCCAGGGCCAGGCCGCGCAGTGCCGAGACCTCACTCAGCCGGGCCGCGAACTGCGCCAGCTCGGCACTGTCCAGGGCGCCGCCGGCGATGCGCACGCCTTGCTTGCCGCTGAGTTCGATCTCGGTCAGCCACAGCGACCCTGGCAGCACCGCCACCACTTGGCCGAGCATGTGCGAACTGCCGCTGGGCAGGTCGGTGGCGCGGGCCAGGCCATCGCGCAAGGCTTCGTCGCGCTCGATCTTGCGCAGCCGCGTGTCATACACCGGGTCGGGCGCGACCTCACCCGCCTCGCCCGCCACCAGGTCGGCGTTCGGCCGCGCCAGCGCCACGGCAAGCTGCTGGCGTTCATACGCCACGTGGGCCGCGCAAGCCAGCACGGCGACCAGCACCGCACCCAGCAGCACGGGCAACGGCGGGCGCGCCGCCACGGGCGACAACGAAGGGTCGATCAGGTTGAGCTGGTACTTCATGGTGAACCCGAACCTGCGTGCTCGCGCAGCGCCACGCCCAGCGCTAGGGTGTGGTCCAGGCCTTGGCCCAGGTCATGTGGCACGCAGCCGGCGTCGAAGTCCACCCACTCGGCCAGGTGGAACGGCTGCACGTCAACGCTGACCTGCACCGCCAGGCTGGGGCACAAGGCGCTGGGTTCATACAGCGACGACACCCACAGCTGCGTGAGGTGCGCGGCCGAGAACTGGCGGCCAAAAGCGTCGATCGTGCGTTGCACCTCAAGCGCCAGGCGTTCGATCTGCCCTTCGCGCGGAAACACTTCCAGCGCGCTCAACTGGCGCGCACCCATGGCCAGGCGGCGCGTCACGCACAGTTCCTGTTGCCACAGCAGCAGCAGATGCGACTCTTCCACGCCGACGTGCAAGAAGGCGCAGGCTTGCGCGCCGCAGGCCAGCACGGCCACGTTGCGCAGCGCCATTTCAGGAATGTCCAGCACCGCCAGATCCAGCTTCGCGGCGCGCCAGTTCGCCAGCGCCGCCTGCACCACGGCGCGGCGCGCAATCACCGCCATCAGCTTGGCATTCTTGGCGTTGGCCTCGCCCGGCACGGGCGCGCAATCCATGGCCGCGTCATCGAGCGGGAAGTCGATCAAATCCTTGATCAACCAGCGCGCTGCTTCGCGGGTTTCGCCGGGCTCGACGGCGGGGCAGTCGATCTGCGCAATCTGGTATTCGCTCGCGGCGAGCAGTTGCACCAGGCCGTCGCGCTTGTTGCTCACGGCCTTGAGCCAAGGCGCCAGCGCGGCCACGCCATCTGCCGCCGCCACGCGCTGGCAGGCCTGCACCCGCGGCTTGCGGCCGGCACCGCCAGGCAGCGCGCGCACAGCCACCAAATGGTCGCCTTGCGCCTGCACGCCCACCCACGCCTGCGGCCCCGCGGGGCGCGTAGTGGGTGACATCCAGGAAGGCAGGCGCATGCAGGCGGCTCGCAAGCGAGTGAAGGCTGCATGAGTCTAGGAAGCCGGCGGTGCCAGCAAAGCGCCGACAAGAGCCTTGAAGGCCGGCCAGTTGTGGGCCCGCTGGCGCGTCTCGCCGGGGCGCTCAGAAGGTGTGAAAGAAACCGTAGCGAGCGGCCCGAGGTTGCGGCGAGAAGCGCAGCCGTACTAGACGTACGGCGATGCACTGAGCCCGGACACAAACAGTCCTGAGGACTGTTTGTGCCTGGCGAGGAGCCGGGCCTGTGGCCCGGGTCACAGCCGCAAGATCGGGTCGCGCAGTAGGTTTATTCACACCTTCTCACGAATCGAACTTGATGCGTTGTGCCATGAGCTTGGTGCGGTCGGGCGACAACACACCGCGCACCTCGACCCGGCGGTTCGGTGCGAGATCGGCCGCGGTGCCGTCATCAAAGCGGATCGACAGGCCGCCGTAGTCCACCGTGTTGCCGCGCAAGACAAAGGTCTTCTGCGCCGCGTTCACGCTGGTGATGCTGCCTTGCAGCTCGAAGGGAGTGTCGCGCACCTCGGCTTCGCTCTTGATCTTCACTTCAGTGGCCATCAGCACGCCGGCGCGCAGGGCGCCCTTGACCTCGACCCGCGCGCCGCGGGCCAGGCCGGCGCTGCCGTTGGGGAACGCCGCCGCAGCGGCGGTGACGGCGATGCCGTTGACGCTGAAGCTGGTGGCGGCGGTGAAGCTGTCGATCAGCCCTTCCACTTCGGCGCTGTTGCGTTCCGTGGGCAAGGCGGCTTGCGCGCCGAAGGAGTTGGCTTGCCAGCGGCCGCTGCCGTCCACGCTGGTGAGCAGGCGCAGGCGCACGATGCCGCCATTGGCCAGGCCCGCCGGCGCGTTGGCCGCCAGCGCGTAGCTGACGGGCGTGCTGCCGATGCTGAAGCTCTTGGCCACACCATCGAACAAGCGCACCACGCCGCGCAAGCGGTATTCGCTCACCGCGCCGGCCGGCTCGATGCGCGTGGCATGGATGCTCAAGCGCTGGGTGTCGATCAGGCCGTGGATCTCAAGCACCTGGCCCACGCGCAGGCCGGCCATGCCGGTGGCGATGCGGTCATCGAACACCGTGTCGCCGCCGATGTCGATGGCCTGGCCCAGCACCGTGAGGCGGCCGTTGACGCTGTCGATGGCGCTCAGCGGGCCGACCAGCAGGCTGCCGAAACGGATCAGGCTGGCTGTGGCGGTGTTGATGGTCGCACCCGGGACGATGGCGCTGCTGTCGACATCAATCACCATGCCCAGGCGCAGTTCGCTCGCTGCGCGCAGGCCGCCGTCGGCATCTTCCACGCGCGCGGCGGATTCATCGAAGTGCACGCCACGCACCACCACCGAGCCAAAGCCCGAGATGGGCCCGCTGCTGAAGGTGTCGGGCGCGCTGCCGGTGCCGCCGATGCCCACGCCGCCACCGCCGCCACAGGCGGCCAGCACCGCCATGGCGAGCAGGGCCGTGAAGGCCGCGCGCAGGCGTTGGCGCAGGGTCAAAGTACAAGCGTTCGAACGAATCATGTCTCAGGCCTCATCGGTAGCGGCCGAGCCCGGCGCAGCCGGCTCGTCATAACTGAACATGCCGATGCGCAGGCGCTGCGTGGCCGGCGTGGTGGCATGGCGATCGGACTCGATGCGGGCTTCAAGCACCGGCACCAGGGCCTCGACCAATGTCTGCCAATGGGCGCGCACGGTGGCGCGGATGTCTTCGGCCGAGGCCGCACTCAGGCCATCGGCAAAGATGGCGCGCTCGACATGCAGGCCGCCGCCCGTGCGCACGTTGGCCACGGCCGCGGCGAGGTGGTCACCGACGTTGTCGCCCAGGAAGGCCAGCAAGCGCAGTGCGTCGCCCTTGGGCGCAAAAGCATCGGGCACCAGGGACACGGTGTCCTTGGCGGCGTCGAGCCGGGCCAGGCCCAGGCGCAGCAGTTCGTCGAGCAGGCTGCGCGGGTGCACGTCGCGCGTCACACCCTGGGCCAGGGTCTCGAAACTCGGCGCAGGGCCCTGGCGCGGCAGCACGCGCGGCTTGCCGCGTTTTTGCAAGTACAACGAATCGGTCAGCCAGTGCGCAAACACCTCGGCCGCGGGTGAACGCCGCGGCTTGGCCGGGCCTTCAGGCTGGTTAACCAAACGAGTCACTATGCGCCGGTTCAACCCGGTGGCGGTGCTGATGCGGCTGACCATGCGGTGCGCCAAGGCATCGCTGTGCACCTCGCGCGCGGCCTGCACGAAGGCCAACTGCAACACATCATCCACCTGCGCATACGGCATGCCCTTGGCCACCGCCAGGCGCGCCAGCGGCACCAGCACCTGCTCCAGCGCCGCGCGCAGGGCTTGCGCTTCGCTCGGGGCGTTGGGGTTGACGGGATGGAGCATGGTGTGCTGAGCGAAGCGGTGATCGTAGAACGACCAACCCGGCCGATCCCATAACGGGTCGGCCGGGCTCGGCGATCAAGCCGATGCGGGCGTCATTCGAACTTGATGCGCGTGGCCACCAGCGTGCTGCGGTCAGCACCCGGCACACCCTTCACCTCAAGCTGCGCGCCGACCACCAGGCCGGCCGCCGTGCCGCGCTCGAAGGCCACCGAGCCCGCGTGGCTGACAGTGATGCCGCGCAACACAAAGGTCTTGTTCGCCGCGTCGGCGCTGGTGATAGCGCCATGCAGTTCGATGCCGTGGCGCTCGCCGGCGTGGCGGTCGTCGAGTTCCACCTTGCTGGCCACCAGCACGCCGTTGCTCAAGGCCCCTTCCACTTCAACGCGCGCACCCAGCACCAGGCCGGCCGTGCCGTCGGGGAAGCTGGCGCCGCTGGCATTCACCGGGGTGTCGTTGATGCTGAACTGGGTGCTGCTGGTGAAGGCGGTGACGCTGCCGCGCAGGTGCGCCTCGGCGCGGTCTTCGAGCTTGGGTGCGGCGGTGCGCAGCGCGGTGGCGACCCACTGCCCGCCCACCGGCGCGGTTTGCAGCAGCACGCGAACGCGCTGGCCATTGGCCAGGGCCGGCAACCCGGGCGGCGTGCCCGCCGTGGCGTAGTTGATCACCGCCGCACCGATGCCGAAGGTCTTGGCCGTGGTGTCGAGGTTGGCGATGCTGCCGCGCAGGCGGTACGCCGGCACGCCGGTCTTGACTTCCAGGCGCGTGGCCTGCACCACCGTGGCGCTGGCGTCCCACAGGCCATGCACGTCGAGCACCGTGCCCACGGCCAGCGTGGCCAGGCCACCCGACAAGCCACCTGCCAGGCCATCACCAAACACCGTGCTGGCGCTGATGGCCACCGCCTGGCCCAACACCGTGAGCGTGCCCGCCGCGGCGTTCACGGCTTGCACCGGCCCGACCACCGAGCTGCCCATGCGGATATGGCTGGCGCGGCCGCTGGCGTTGCCGCGGTCGACGCGGGCACTGTCGACTTCAACCATCATGCCCAGCCTGAGTTCGCTGCGCGAGCGGCTGGCGCTGTCTTCATCGCTGACGGCCGCACTGCTGTCGTCGAAGCGCACGCCATTGACGATGATCGAGCCGAAACCGGAGATCGGCCCGGCGCTGTAGGCAGCGGGCTGCTCGGTGGGCGTGGCGGCGATGCCGGGGGCATCACCGCCGCCACCGCAAGCGGCCACCAGCAGGGCGGCGGCCAGGCCGGCGGCGCAGGCAGCCAGCGTACGCGCGCTGACCGAGATTGGGCGGATCGAAACTGACATGGGACTCTCCAGCAATTGAACGGATCGGATCCGGGCCCGGTGTGGCATCGGATGGCCGCAGTATAAATGTGCTTTGCGCACATTTGCAATGCAAGCCGGTCCATTTCGTGTGAAGCTTGGTAACGACGCACGGTCTCGCATCTGGTGATCCATACAGCTATGCTCGCCGATCATGCCGCCGCGCCGCTGGATCGCCCACCTCGACATGGATGCCTTCTATGCCTCGGTGGAGTTGTTGCGCTACCCCGAGCTGCGCGGCCAGGCGGTGGTGATCGGCGGTGGGCGGCGCCACCAGCCGGTGGTTCAGGCCGATGGCACGCGGCGCTTTTCAACCCTGCGCAGCTACACCGGCCGCGGCGTCAGCACCACCGCCACCTACGCCGCGCGCGACCTGGGCGTGTTCTCGGGCATGGGCTTGATGAAGGCCGCGCTGCGCGCGCCCGACGCCGTGTTGCTGCCGGTGGATTTCGAGCAGTACCGCCTGTATTCACGCCGCTTCAAGGCCGCGGTGACTGAAGTAACGCCGCAGATCGAAGACCGCGGCATCGACGAGATCTACATCGACCTGACCGACGTGCCCGGCGTGCACGAGCCGCTCGGCCACGACCCGCTGGGCGGCGTGCGCGCGGTGGCGCAGGAGATCCGCAACAGCGTGTTGCGCGCCACGGGGCTGACGTGTTCGATTGGCGTGACGCCGAACAAGCTGCTTTCGAAGATCGCCAGCGAACTCGACAAGCCCGATGGTTTGACCATCCTCACCGTCGAAGAGCTGCCCAGCCGCATCTGGCCGCTGCCGGTGCGGCGCATCAACGGCATCGGCCCCAAGGCCAATGCGCGGCTGGCCGACCTGGGCATTCGCAGCATCGGCGAGCTGGCCGCACGGCAACGGCGTGAACTGATCGAGCACTTCGGCCGCAGCTACGGCGCCTGGCTGCATGACGCCGCCAACGGCCGCGACGAGCGCGCCGTGGTCACGCACAGCGAGCCGGTGTCGATGAGCCGCGAAACCACGTTCGAGCGCGACCTGCACGCCGTGCGCGACCGCGCCGAGCTGACGCGCATCTTCACCGAGTTATGTGAACAGTTGGCCAGCGACCTGCTGCGCAAGGGCTACCACGGCCGCACCGTGGGCATCAAGCTGCGCTTTGAAGACTTTCGCACCGTCACGCGCGACCTCACCCTGCCCACCGCCACGGCCGACGCCGCCACGCTGCGCCGCGCCGCGGGGGCGTGCCTGAAGCGCGTCGACCTGAGCCAGCGCCTGCGCCTGCTGGGTGTGCGCATGGGCACGCTGGTGCGCCCAGGGCAGGAAGCGCCGGCCAAGGCACGGCGCCAGCCGGCGCGCCAGCCCGCGAGCGACGTGGAAGATTCGGGGGATGAATTGCCGTTTGCACCAGCGGCGATCGAACCGGGCCGACCCTGATTGACTGCATCGACACCTGTCGAGTGACGCGGCCAATCGCATCCTGCACCCGGGTTGCGCGCGCCCGCAGGTTCTGGAAGCCATCCCTACAGCATGCTGTTTCCAGCAGACCGCCCGCTACTTTGCCCCGCTACTTTGCCCGCTACTTGCCGGTGACGTTCGCGACGTAGTAGGCCAGCAGATCCAGGTCAGCCACCGGCACCTGGCTCAACGCCTCGGTCATCGCGCGCGTGTAGCCTGGCCGGGCGCCCGACTTGAAGCCCTGCAGCGTCGCGCGCACGTAGTCCTCCTTCTGCCCACCGATGCGCGGCACCTGCTGCCCGCCCTCCAGGTTGTCGCCATGGCAGAACATGCACTTGTGCTGCTGCGCGAGCGCATTGCCGCGGCTCATGCGCGGCGCATCCGGCGGCGTCGCGGGCGCCGGCGCCGGGACGGGCGGCAGTGTGCCGATGTGGTCGGAGTAGCCGCGCAGGTCGGCATCCGTCATCACCTTGGCCAGCGCGATCATGGCGTCGTTGTTGCGACGCCCCTCGCGAAACAGGAACAGCTGCGTGATCGTGTACAGAGACGGCTGGCCCGCCAGCACCGGCACGCCAGCCATGTCGCTGCGGCCGTTGGCGCCGTGGCAAGCGGCGCAAACCGTGCGAAACCGCTCGGCGTAGCCGGCGGCGGCGGCCGCGCCGGCAGCGGAGGCG